>JACCVZ010000199.1 GCA_013697905.1 Nocardioidaceae bacterium | reverse complement strand
ATGGATCTCCTGGTCAAGATGGTCGAACACCACGTGTGGCTCGTCGGCGAGATCGTCGCCCGTGCCGCCACCCTCGACGACGAGCAGCTGGACAAGCCGATCGAGGTCTCGGTCGATGACGGTGACGATGTGTCGTCGCTGCGGTCGCTGCTGTCACGTCTCATCGGGCAGATGGACATGTGGAACTCCGCACTCGCCAACCGGGCTTACGACTTCGGCATCGAGAGCAACGAGAGCATCGAGTCGATGCAGGTCCGGCTGGCCGAGGTGGGCCCGACATACCTCAGCCACATTCGCAATGTCAGTGCGGAAGGTCGGCTCGACGAGACCTTCGTCGACACCCTCTGCGATCCGCCGGAGGTGTTCACGTACGGCGGGATGATCGCCCACGTGCTGACCTTCGCGGCCTACCGCCGCACGCTGGCGGTGCAGGCGCTCGACGAGGCAGGCATCGGCGACCTCGGCTTCGGGGATCCGATGCGGTGGGTGGCAGAGCCGGTGTGACAGACCGGCAGTGGAAGGGCCACGTCGACGGAGCGTCATACTCGTCGGCGGAGGTGGCAGTGAACCGGCACGATCTCGAGACCGCCCTGTTCGCGTTGCTGGGCATCGCACAAGTCGCGTTCTTGCTGATGCTGCGGGGACTCTGGGGCAACGGCGTCGACCTGCGGTTCTGGGTGCCGGTGGTCATGCTGCCGCTCTACGTTGTCAGCGCGGCGGCGTTGCACGTCGAGCTCGGGCGCCGGGTCGAGAGCGGCATCGGGTTCAACGGGCAGAAGCTGATCGTGGCTCTCGGTGCCTTCACGATCGTTACGGGGCTTGTACTGGCGCCGCGCATGAGCGCCCAGATGGTGACCCTGATCCAGCTCGGCGTCATGGGTGTAGGGCTCGGGCTCGCGTCCGCCGTCGGCTACCTGCTACGTCGACTGCGACTGGCCGACGATGCAGCGAGCGGCGGACGTTCCGGTTCCGGCGCTGAGCCGCCTGCTGATCCGCTGTCGGGCATCGGGCCGCGCTAGAGCGCCATGTCTCCCCGACGCCGACGCGTTGTATGCCGACATCTGTCCAGAACGAGCGCGGCGCCGCGAGAACTTCGCGCGCGAAAAGCAGGGTCCGCGCGGCAGATGCACTGTCCGTAGCAAACGCCTCAGGGGGAGAGGGAGTCGCGGACGGGGACGAACTTGGCGGCGGCCTCGGCCAGCTCTGCGTCGGGCTCGGAGTCGGCGACGATGCCGCAGCCGGCGAAGAGCCGCACCGTCGCACCGTCGTACGCAGCCGAGCGCAGCGCGATGGCCCACTCGCCGTCACCGGTCGAGTCCATCCAGCCGACCGGCCCGGCGTACCGTCCGCGGTCCATCCGCTCCAGCTCGGCGATCAAAGCGACGGCGACCTCGGTGGGTGTGCCCCCGACGGCCGCGCTCGGGTGCAGCGCGGCGGCCAGGCCGAGCGCGCTGGTGCGGTCGTCGAGTACGCCGGTGACGTCGGTCGCGAGGTGCATCACGTTCGGCAGGTGCAGCACGAACGGGCTCTCGGGGACGTTCATGCTCAGGCAGTACGGCGCCAGCGCGTCGGCGACCGAGCGCACCGCGAACTCGTGCTCCTCCAGGTCCTTCGACGACCGGGCCAGCGTCGCGGCCAGGGCCAGGTCGTGCGCGTCGTCGCCGGTACGCCGGATCGTGCCGGCGAGGACGCGGCTGGTGACCAGCCCACGCTCGCGGCGCACGAGCATCTCGGGGGACGCCCCGAACAGTCCGTCGACGTGGAACGTCCAGCACGACGGGTAGCGCTCGGCGAGTCGGGCCAGCGGGGCGCGGACGTCCAGCGGGACGTCGAGCTCGGCGATCAGGTCGCGGGCCAGCACCACTTTCTCGAGCTCCCCGCCGCGGATGCGGCGCACCGCCTCGGCGACCACCACCTCCCAGTCGGCACCGCCCATGGCACCGTCGCTGAATGCGACGTCGTGCGGGGCGCCCGGCTCGTCGGTCGCGCCGATGGCCGGGATAGGTCCGAGCACTCCAGGCGAGATCGTGGTGACCCAGGACAGTTCGCCGCGCCGGCCCACCACCACCGACGGCACCACCAGCACGGAGCGGCCGGGTTCGTCGGCGTACGCGAAGGACCCGAACGCGACCAGGCCAGTGCCGGGTGCGTCGGCCTCGTCACGCACGACCGCGCGCTCGGCCAGCCCACGCCACCACGCCTCCGCGGTCACGAACCGTCCCGCTCCTGAGGGTTCGCAGCGCGTCACCTCGCCCCAGGCGACCAACCCGTTGCCGCGATGAACCCACGACAGGGGCGAGGTGGCCGGGAGCAGGGCGAGCAGGGGGCCGGGATCGTCGATGACGACCGTGCGGGCGACGAGGGGCGCCTCCTGGGGGGAGCGCGATGCCAGGGTCGTCGTCACGGCCACCTAGCCTAGCCTTCAGATTCGTCCGGCTCGCTGCTGCGCCAAGTGTCCGCACGGAGTCGGACGAATCGCAGTGGAGGGGTGCGTGCGAGGCTCGAGGGCATGAGCAGAGCGAACCTGGACAAGCAGCCGCACGAGGTCGCGGCGATGTTCGACGACGTCGCTGAGCGCTACGACCTCACCAACGACGTGCTGTCCATCGGGCTGGACCGGCGCTGGCGCCGGGCCGTTGTCGCGGCGGTCGACGCCCGACCCGGCCACACCGTGCTCGACCTGGCCGCCGGCACCGGCACGAGCTCGGCCACGTTCGCCTTCGAGGGTGCGACCGCGATCCCCTGCGATTTCTCGGTCGGCATGCTCAGAGTCGGCAAGCGACATCGACCGCGGCTGCCGTTCGTAGCCGGGGACGCGACCCGGCTGCCCTTCACGGACGCGACGTTCGACGCGACCACGATCTCGTTCGGGCTCCGCAACGTCGCGGACCACCGCCGCGCCCTCGCCGAGATGCTGCGGGTGACCAAGCCCGGCGGGAGGCTCGTCGTGTGCGAGTTCAGCCACCCGACGTACGCGCCGTTTCGCACGGTTTACGAGGAGTATCTGATGAAGGCGGTGCCGGCCGTGGCGCGGCGGGTGTCGTCGAGCCCCGACTCCTACGTCTACCTCGCCGAGTCGATCCGGGCCTGGCCCGACCAGCAAGGGCTCGCCACCGTCATCGGCGACGCCGGGTGGCGCACGGTCGAGTGGCGCAACCTCACCGGCGGCATCGTCGCCCTCCACCGGGCCACCCGCTGACCGGCTGACGCAACGGCTGGCCCGGGCGCGGACCGGATCATGACGCGTCGAAGCCTGGCCGACGCGCCACGCCGCCTGCGATGATCGGGGCGTGCCGGTGGTCAACCCTCGTAGAGCCACGCAGTGAGGTCGGCACGCGTGGCCGCGGTCTGGCACGCCTGCACTGTCCTCGTGATCGCGAGCGCGATCGTGATCCAGCTGGTTCTTGTCGTCCGCGGCGTCAACGTGCTGGTCGAGGACGACGGGGGATCGGCCGCCGGCCCGGAAAGAGTGCTGCGCTTCTTCAGCTACTTCACGGTGCAGAGCAACATCGTCTCCATGGTGACGGCGTCACTTCTGCTGCGCGATCCCGACCGTGACGGCATCGGGTGGCGGCTGGCACGGTTCGCAGCGATCCTCGGCATGGCCGTCACGTTCGCGGTGTACATCGTCGTGCTGCGTCCGCTGCTCGACCTCGAAGGGGCGCCGTGGCTGACGGACCTGCTCTTCCACTACGTCGCCCCAGTCATGACCGTGGGGGGCTGGCTGTTGTTCGGTCCGTCGGCCCGGGCAGACTTCCGGGTCCTCGGACTCGTCATCGTTTGGCCACTGGTCTACTTCGTCTACACGCAGTTGCTGGGTGCAGCGTCCGCTTGGTATCCCTATCCGTTCCTGGACTCCGGTGATCTGGGCCTCGGCCGGGTCGCGCTCAACGCCGTCGGGGTGACGGTGCTGGTATTGGCCCTCGGCACGACCTTCGTAGCGGCGGATCGCCGGCTCCCCCGCGGAAAGCTCCGACGTGCGGGTGGTTCGAGCAACGTGTGACCCTGTCGAGTCGCGGCGGCGCGTTGCGGTGGAGCGGACGGTTTGCCAGAGTGCACGCATGTCGATCGATCCAGCTCTGCTCGCGCTGCTGGCGGAGGGCAACCTCGGCGTGCTCGTGACACTCAAGCGCGACGGGCGTCCCCAGCTGTCCAACATCAACTACGAGTACGACGCGGACGCCCGACGCGTCCGCATCTCCATCACCGATGACCGAGCGAAGACGGCGAACCTGCGACGCGACCCACGCGCGTCTCTCTACGTCACCAGCGCCGACGGATGGGCGTACACCGTGGTCGAGGGACACGTCACCTTGTCCGGAGTGGCACAGGACCCGAACGACGCGGCCGTGGAGGAGCTCGTCGAGCTCTATCGCAACGTTCGCGGGGAGGACCACCCCGACTGGGGCGAGTACCGCCGGGCAATGGTCGGCGACCGGCGGCTGGTGTGCCGGCTGGAGATCACCCACGTCTACGGCGTCTCGCGCCGCTGATTTTCCGCCGCGCCGTGGCGGTGTGGAGGGCCCGCGCTGACTGCGGCGGACCGGTGGTGTGTCGCCGGACTTTCCGTCCTACACTGGCAGTCGCCGGCGTTCGTGAACGTTTTCACATGTTCACACGTACGCCGCGCGCCACGCAGCACAGCCCGAGCGACACCCGCAGGCGCACGAAGGAGCGGCCATGACGAAGCCCTCCACCGACGAGCGGCAGGCTGACGTCATCGTCGTCGGCGCCGGTCCCGGCGGCTCGACTGCTGCCAGCTACCTCGCCCGAGCCGGCGTCGACGTCTTGTTGCTCGAGAAGACGGCATTCCCGCGTGAGAAGGTCTGCGGCGACGGGTTGACCCCCCGCGCCGTCCGGCAGCTGATCGACTTGGGCATCGACATCGACGCGCCCGGCTGGATCAAGAATCAGGGCCTGCGGATCGTCGGCGGTGGACACCGGCTTGAGCTGCCGTGGCCGGACCTGGCCGCATACCCGAGCTTCGGGCTCGTCCGCACCCGTCTCGACTTCGACGAGATATTGGCCCGCCACGCGCAAAAGAACGGCGCCCGTCTCCACGAGCGCACGGCGGTGACGGGGCCGGTGCTCGACGCCGACGGCCGCATCGTCGGGGTGACCGCCAAGCCGGTCGAGGAGGAGTCCCATGGCGGCTCCGGTCGCAAGGTCGGCGACGAGGTGACCTACAGAGCACCGATCGTGATCGCTGCCGACGGCAACTCCACCCGACTCAGCCTGGCCATGGGGCTGCGCAAGCGCGACGACCGGCCGATGGGGGTCGCGGTCCGGACCTACTACAGGTCGTTGCGACACGACGACGACTGGCTGGAGTCTTGGCTGGAGCTCTGGGACGGCGAACCAGGCTCGAGCGCGCTGCTGCCCGGCTACGGCTGGATCTTCGGCGTCGGCGACGGCACCGTCAACGTCGGGCTCGGCATCCTCAACACGTCGTCGGCGTTCCAGCACGTCGACTACCACCAGCTTTTGAGACAGTGGCTCGACCACACGCCCGAGGAGTGGGGCTTCTGGGAGCACAACCGCACCCAGCCGATCCGGGGTGCCGCATTGCCGATGGGCTTCAACCGCAAACCTCACTACGCGAACGGCATGCTGCTGGTCGGCGATGCCGGCGGCATGGTCAACCCCTTCAACGGCGAGGGCATCGCCTACGCGATGGAGTCCGGTGAGATGGCCGCTGAGGTCATCACGGAGGCGCTCAGCCGTACGACGGTGGCCGGCCACGAGCGCGCGCTCGAGGGCTACGTCACCGCCCTCGATCGACGCTACGGCGGCTACTACACGTTGGGCCGGGTCTTCGTAAAGGCCATCGGCAACCCCAAGCTGATGCAGTACGCCACCAGGCACGGGCTGCCGCGCCCGATGCTGATGCGGTTCGCGCTCAAGCTGCTCGCGAACCTCACCGACCCCCGCGACGGTGATGCCATGGACCGGATCGTCAACGGCCTGTCGAAGGTCGCCCCCGCGGCCTGAGCGGCGGTCACTACGATGCTGACACCGAACCGAAACCCGATCAGACCCAGCCGTACGAGCAAGGAAGAAGAAGGGAGCTAGCCCAGGTGAACTCTTACATCCCCATCCTGGGGCTCGGTGCGCTCGCCGCGCTCTTTGCGGTGGGTTCCGTCGTCGCCAGTTCGCTCCTCGGACCCAAGCGCTACAACCGCGCCAAGCTCGACTCGTATGAGTGCGGCATCCAGCCGACCCCTCAGCCGGTCGGCGGCGGCAAGTTCCCGGTGAAGTACTACATCACCGCGATGCTGTTCATCGTCTTCGACATCGAGATCATCTTCTTGTTCCCGTGGGCGGTGTACTTCGACTCGATGGCGATGTTCGGCCTGGTCGAGATGGCGTTCTTCATCGCCACCGTTTTCGTTGCATACGCCTACGTCTGGCGGCGCGGCGGCCTGGAGTGGGACTGATCATGTGTGAACGAAGCGAGGGAGGGCCGACGTGGGGATAGAAGACAAGCTTCCGTCGGGCGTCCTGCTGACCTCCGTGGAGGGGCTCGCTGGCTACTTCCGCAAGGCGTCCCTGTGGCCGGCAACGTTCGGCCTCGCCTGCTGTGCCATCGAGATGATGACGTCGGGCGGTCCGCGCTACGACCTGGCCCGTTTCGGCATGGAGGTCTTCCGTGCCTCCCCCCGTCAGGCCGACCTGATGATCGTGGCGGGGCGGGTGAGCCAGAAGATGGCCCCCGTCCTGCGCCAGATTTACGACCAGATGGCCAACCCGAAGTACGTGCTCGCGATGGGTGTCTGCGCCAGCAGCGGGGGCATGTTCAACAACTACGCGATCGTCCAGGGCGTCGACCACGTCGTGCCCGTCGACATGTACCTCCCCGGCTGCCCACCGCGCCCGGAGATGCTGATCGACGCCATCCTCAAGCTGCACGACGACATCCAGCACTCCAAGCTCGGCGCGCACCGGTTGAGCGAGATCGAGTCCGACGAGAAGGCGGCGCTCGCGGCGTCGCCGACGTCGGAGATGCGAGGCCTGCTGCGATGAGTGACGAGAAGACGGACAAGCCCGACCAGGTGCCGCCCGCCGGTCAGCCGCAGGGCGTCCCCGAGAAGCCGGTCGGGGAGCGTTCGCTCGACGACAAGCCGGTGGCCGAGCAGTCGATCGCCGACAAGTCCCAGCACGACAAGTCGATCATCCTCAGCGACGACCCGGGTCCGCTGCCACAGCAGGACCTCGAGGTCGTCGACGAACGCCACGGCATGTTCGGCGTCGAGGGCTCCGGCGACACGTCCGGCTACGGCGGCCTCGTCCGTCCCGTCGCGATGCCTGGCTCCACCCAGCGGCCGTACGGCGGGTGGTTCGACGCCGCCGCCAACCGGCTCGACGCCGTCCTCGACGGCGACGCCAAGACTGCGGTGGCCACCGTGGTGGTCCATCGGGGCGAGCTGACACTGCACGTTCGGCGTGAGCACCTGGTCGCGGTGATGAGCAACCTGCGCAACGACCCTGAGCTGCGCTTCGAGCTCTGCAGCGGCGTCAGCGGCGTGCACTACCCGAACGAGTCGGGGGCCGAGCTGCACGCGGTCTACCACCTGCTCTCGATGACTCACAACCGTCGACTGCGCGTCGAGGTGACCTGTCCCGACGACGACCCGCACATCCCGTCGATCGTGGCCGTCTACCCGACGAGCGACTGGCACGAGCGCGAGACATACGACTTCTTCGGAATCATCTTCGACGACCACCCGGCGCTGACGCGGATCGAGATGCCCGACGACTGGCCGGGCCATCCTCAGCGCAAGGACTACCCACTGGGCGGCATTCCCGTCGAGTACAAGGGCGCGACGATACCGCCGCCCGACCAGCGGAGGGCGTACAACTGATGACCGACACCGCACACGGGGCCACCGCCTCGAGCAGGCAGACCCGCTCCCACAACGATCCCTACGCCACCGCGCAGGACAC
>JACCVZ010000193.1 GCA_013697905.1 Nocardioidaceae bacterium | reverse complement strand
TCGACGTACCGCCATCGTCGCCTCAACCGAGCGGCCCGTCCCGCTGCACTTTTCCTACGTCACGACCCCGATCCACGAGACGCTCGAAGAGCTGCTGACCACGCATCAGGCGCCTGTGTACGTCGTCCACTTCACTCAGGCCGAAGCCATCGAACGCGCCCAAGCCCTCTCCAGCCTCAAGATCGCGACCCGCGAGGAACGCGACCAGATCGCCGAGCTGATCGGGGAGTTCCGTTTCGCCGCCGGGTTCGGCCGCACGCTCAGCAGGCTCGTCCGGATGGGAATCGGCGTCCACCACGCCGGCATGCTGCCGCGCTACCGCCGCCTCGTCGAGACCCTCGCCCAGGCCGGCCTGCTCAAGGTCATCTGCGGCACCGACACCCTCGGCGTCGGCATCAACGTGCCCATCCGCACGGTCGTCCTCACCGGTCTCGCCAAGTACGACGGAGTGCGCACCCGCCACCTCAGCGCTCGCGAGTTCCACCAGATTTCTGGCCGGGCCGGACGGGCCGGCTTCGACACTCTCGGCAGCATCGTCGTCCAAGCCCCCGAGCATGAGGTGGAGAACGCGCGCCTCGTCAGGAAGGCCGGCGACGACCCGAAGAAGCTGCGCCGGGTCCAGCGCAAGAAGGCACCCGAAGGGTTCGTGAGCTGGGGCGAGCGGACGTTCACCAAGCTCGTCGAGTCCGAGCCCGAGCCGCTCACGTCGAGCTTCGCGGTCACCCACTCCATGCTGCTCAACGTGATCGCCCGACCCGGTGACCCGTTCGCCGCCATGCGTCGGCTCCTCACCGAAAACGACGAGGATCCCGCCGCCCGCCGTACCCACATCCGTCACGCGATCGCGATCACGCGCTCCCTACTCGCCGGCGGTGTGGTCGAGCGGCTCCCCGAGCCTGAACCCGACGGCCGCCAGCTGCGCCTCACCGTCGACCTGCCGGCCAACTTCGCCCTCGACCAGCCGCTGTCCGCGTTCGCCGTGGCGTCGCTCGCACTGCTCGACAGGGAGTCGCCGACGTATGCGCTCGCCGTCGTGTCGGTGATCGAGTCGACGCTGGAGGACCCGCGGCAGGTCCTGTCCGCACAGCTGCACAAGGCGCGCGGTGAGGCCGTGGCCGCGATGAAGTCCGAGGGCATCGAGTACGACGAACGCATCGAGCTCCTCGACGACGTGACCTACCCCAAGCCGCTGGCCGAGCTGCTCGAAGCCGCCTACTAGACCTACAGCAAGGGCCATCCCTGGGTCGCCGACCACCAGCTGCGGCCGAAGTCCGTCGTGCGCGACATGTACGAGCGAGCCATGACCTTCGTCGAGTACGTCGGCTTCTACCGCCTCGCCCGCTCCGAGGGGCTCTTGCTCCGCTACCTCACCGGCGCCTACCGGGCGCTGCGGCGCACGGTGCCGGAGTCCGCCCGCAACGACGAGCTCGACGACTTCGTGGAATGGCTCGGCGAACTGACCCGCCAGGTCGACTCCTCACTGCTCGACGAGTGGGAGAAACTTGCGGCCGGCGACGACCTCGACCCCGCTGACCTCGTCCGGCATCCACTCGACGCGACAGCGCCTCGTCCGGTCACCGGCAACGCACGAGCGTTCCGGGTGCTGGTACGCAATGCCATGTTCCGCCGAGTTGAGCTGGCCGGCCGCCGCGACTGGGCAACGCTTGGAGAACTCGATGCCGACGCCGGCTGGGACGCGCACGCTTGGGAGGACGCGATGGCGCCGTACTGGTCCGAGCACACGACGCTGCTCACCGACGCCGACGCCCGAGGCCCGGGACTGCTCATGATCGACGACTCCACCAAGCCGAGCACGTGGCGGGTGCGGCAGATCCTGCACGACCCGCAGGGGTACCACGACTGGGCGTTCCTGGCGTCCGTGGACCTTGCAGCCTCCGATGAGGCCGGCTACGCCGTCGTGCATCTCGATGACGTCACCTCAGGCTGACCACCCGCGCTGCTGCCTGCTCGGGCCGTCGGAGTGCACTCGGGCTGTGAGGTCAAGACCCAGACTGCCGTCCGGTCAGAATCGTCTGCGCTTCAGAAGCGATACGTCGTCTGGCCGTGCGCGTCGCCGAATGCGATCACC
>JACCVZ010000188.1 GCA_013697905.1 Nocardioidaceae bacterium | reverse complement strand
GGAAATGACATCGTCCGGGGCGACCGGCGCGCAGACCGCGTTGGTGGCGGCGATGGAGACGACACGGTCATCGGTGGGCTTGGACCTGACTTCCTGTACGGGAGCCTTGGCACCGACTCTCTGTCCGCGGGCGGAGGCGCTGACCACGCGCTCGGTGGTCCCGGTGACGATTTGATCAATGCTGTAGACGGGGTCAGCGGGAATGACAGTGTGCGGGGCGGAATTGGAGTTGACACCTGCGCTGCCGACCCGGGTGACGTGACAAAGGGCTGCGAGCCCTGACGCACCTTGCCAACTGTTCCGGGTCGCCAACGATGCTGAGATGGCGGCTCGGGCAGCCGGGCGCTGCGCTCACTGCGCGCCGAGCCTCCTGACCCAACTGCAGGATTGAGAAGCAGGTCAATGGGCACGTGCCCATAGGGCGAAGCCGCGGCGGTGGTCTTCGTCCCAAGGGCACATCGTTGAGCAAACAGCGCTGTGGTCCGCTCCAGGTGGGGGGCGGACAACGTCCCCCGCCTGGTCGGTGGGCGACCTTGTCCGCGTCTCACCCCGCAACCACGCCGCGGCCGGCGCCTCGCGGTCCGGTTCGGAGCGGTCGCGGGAGAGCGCTAGTTGCCCCGCGCGTTGTGGTGCGAGACGACCTCGCGAGCGATCTCGGTGATCTTGACGTTCATGTCCTGGGATGCCTGGCGCAGTTTGGCGAAAGCCTCGTCGTCGCTGATCTTGTGGAACGCCATCATCAAGCCGACCGCTTTGCCGATCTCACGGTTGCTCTCCAGCCCGGCTCTCAGGGTCAGAGCGTCCTCTCGATGGTGGGCGGCGGTCAGTGTCACGGACACGAATGACGTCAACAAGATTGCCTCGTTGACGGACTGGTTGGTGAGCTGGCCGGCCGTGTCGGAGAACAGGTTCAACGCCCCTGTCTTCTCCTTGTTCACCATCAGTCGGAAACCGGCCATCCCGCGCACTGGAGTGTGTTTCAGCACCTGGGCAGCCAACCGTGGCCAGGGGGTGCCGTCGGTGAGGTCTGGGTCGATGAAGGCGGACTCGTCCTGGATGGCATCCACGCAGGGACCCTCCCCAAGCTCACGTTCGAAGGCGTCGACGCGTGCTGCGATCTCGTCGCTGGCACCAACAGTGACCCGCTGACCGTTTCGAATCAGCATCAGGCTCGCCCGGTCGCATCCGGTCACGAGGTTGGGAGCGGCCGAGCAGACGGTCTGGTAGACCTCATCGAAGTCTGTGCAGGCATAGAGAATGACAGAGAGCCGCTGGAAGGCAGTTGCCAGGTCGACAGAGTCCGGTGGGGTGGCGAAGGTTTGCGCGTTTTCAGTCATGTCTTAGGGGCACATCCGGTCCAGTTTCACGCTGGGCTGTGCTTGCTCACCCTCTCGACGACACCGAGGGAGTGAGCCGACGCAGCCCAACTCTGTCGAAGGCGTTCGCACCTAGTTTGCCAGCATCAGCGAACGCGCCTGCCACCAGCGGCGGGCGCTGCACTCGGGCAGATACGCTGACGCAGATGACGCCTCATCCTACGCTGGCCGAGACCGTTGCCGAGATCGAGCGTCTCTACCCGATGAGCTGGGCTGACGACGGCGACGCCATCGGACTCATCGTCGGTGACCCGGCAGACGACGTACGCCGGATCCTGTTTGCGATCGACCCTGTGCAGGTTGTCGTCGACCAGGCCATCGCTACCCGTGCCGACCTGATCGTCGTGCACCATCCGTTGCTCTACCGGGCTGTGCACGCTGTCGGCGCAAACACCCCCAAAGGCAAAGTTGTTCACGACCTCATCCGCCACGAGATCGCACTCTACGTCGCCCACACGAATGCGGACTCGCCGCGCCTCGGCGTGTCAGATGCGATTGCCAACGCCCTCGGCCTTGATCGGGTGCGCCCCCTTGCGCCCGCGTTGGCCGACCCGTTGGACAAGATTGTGACCTTCGTACCCGAAGCCCGCGTCCAGCCGCTGGTCGATGCGTTGGCTGCCGCCGGGGCCGGCGCGGTCGGCGACTACGACCGCTGTGCGTTCGTCGGCAGCGGCGAAGGAACGTTCCGGCCGGGGCCGGATGCTCACCCGGCGATCGGCGGTGCTGGCCGCGTCGAGGTGGTGGCGGAGAGCCGGGTCGAAATGGTGCTGCCACGCTCACGTCGCGAGGCCGTCATCGAAGCGTTGCGCGAGGCGCACCCATACGAGGAGCCGGCCTTCGACGTGCTCGAGCTCGCCGGGTGGGAGAGCGACCGAGGACACGGCCGGGTCGGTGACCTGGCCGAGCCGGTGAGCTTGCGGGAGTTCGCCGACACGGTGGTGGCGACGCTGCCGCCGAACGCGATCGGCGCTCGCGTGGCCGGCAACTTGGACCGCCAGGTACGCCGGGTCGCGCTCGCTGGGGGAGCCGGCGACTTCCTCATGGACGAGGCCCGTGTGAGCGGTGCCGATGTGTACCTCACGTCCGACCTGCGTCACCACCCCGCATCCGAGCTGCGCGAGCACCCAGACGCGCCGGCGCTCATCGACGTATCCCACTGGGCCGCGGAGTGGATGTGGCTGCCCGTCATCGAGCATGCGCTCACGGCGTGGCTGACCGAGGGCGGATACACCGTCGCCACCGAGGTGTCGCGTCTTTGCACCGATCCGTGGAACCATCGAGCCTCTCGGTCCGACGCGTGAGGCGCTCGGCCATCGTGAGACACACCACCCGTCGCAACGCCACCAGGAGCCGACGCTGAAAGCCGACCCGTTCGCCCAACTGAAGCTGCTCGACCTGCAGAGCGTCGACTCGCGCATCGACCAGCTCCACCACCGGCTGGCGCGGCTGCCTGAAGCCGTCGCCCTGCGCGAGACGAACGAGCGGCGGATGGACGTCGGAACGGAGCATGGTCGCGCGCAGACCGAAGTGGACGACCTGGCTCGTGAGCAGCGCAAGGCCGACGCTGATGTCGAGCAGGTGAGGTCGCGCAAGGAGCGCAACCGCCAGCGCATCGACGCGGGTCAGATCAGTGATCCCAAGCAGCTGCAGGCGATCCAACACGAGACGCAGTCGCTCGACAGACGCATCAGCGACCTCGAGGACGCCGAGCTCGAGGTGATGGAGCGGCTGGAGCAGGCACAGGCACACCTGGCCCGGCTCACCGCGGAACTGGAACGGCTCGACGCCCAGCAGGGTGAGCAGACCGGTGCCCGCGACCGCGCGACCGCTGAGGCTGCCGAGCAGCTGGCCGATTCAAGCGCTGAACGACGAATGCTGGCGGACCAGGTTCCAACTGACCTGCGAGCCCTCTACGACAAGCTCCGCGCCCACCTCGGCGGGGTCGGCGTGGGGGCACTGCAGCACGGACGATGCGGCGGATGCCAGCTGGATGTGGGGGCAGCCGAGCTGGCCCGGATGGCACACTCACCGAGCGACGAGGTGATCCGCTGCGAGGAGTGCAGCCGGATTCTCGTCCGCACGGCCGAGTCGGGGGTCTGACCACCCGGATGGCGGGCAACCACAGCGTCATCGTCGAGGCTGACGGAGGGTCCCGCGGAAACCCTGGACCGGCTGGCTTCGGTTCGGTGCTGCGCGACGCTGAGACCGGCGAGGTGATCGCCGAGGCCGCCGCGTCCATCGGTCGGGCGACCAACAACGTCGCTGAGTACCACGGCCTGATCGCCGGCCTGGAGCTTTACCTCGAGCACACTCCCGACGCGGTGCTCGAGGTGCGGATGGACTCCAAGCTCGTGGTCGAGCAGATGGCCGGCCGGTGGAAGGTCAAACACCCCGACATGCGTCCGCTCGCGATCGCGGCGCAACAGCTCGCGCCATTCGGCACGCTGTGGACCTGGGTGCCGCGAGAGCAAAACAAGGCCGCCGACCGTCTCGCCAACCTCGCGATGGACGCGGCTGCCCGCGGGGAGGTGTACGACGTGCGGCTGGGCGGCGGGGCCGAGGCTTCAGCGGTCAGTCAGTCCGGTGACCCGACACCTGAGGCCATGGAGCCACCGGCCGCTGGCGGTGGAGCCACGTCTGTCACCGGCAGCGCGACTGCGCTGGAGGCGCGCAACCCGATGCTGGGCTGGAACAACCAGCTCGGTCCAGCCACCACTCTCATCTTCTTGCGGCACGGTGTGACCCGGCATACGGCGGACAGGAGGTTCTCCGGCCCCGGCGGCGACGATCCAATCCTCAACGAGGAGGGCTTCGCCCAGGCCGAGCGGGCCGCAGCGGCCTTGGCCCGCGACGGCGGGGTCGACGCCGTCCTGGTCTCCCCGATGCGGCGTGCCCGCGACACCGCGGCGGCGGTCGAGAGCCTGCTCGGGCTGACCGCGGACATCGAGGACGACTTTCGGGAATGCGCGTTCGGGGCTTGGGACGGCTTCACCCTGGCCGAGGTGGAGGAGCGCTGGCCCTCCGAGCTCGACCGGTGGCTCAGGTCGATGGAGTTTGCCCCGCCCGGAGGTGGCGAGTCGATCCTCCAGGTGCAGCGGCGGGTCGAGGCCGCGTTAACCCGCACGCTGTCGGCGTACGCCGGTCGGACGGTCGTCGTGGTCAGCCACGTGAACCCGATCAAGCTGTCGGTGCGCTTCTGCCTGGGCGCTCCGCTCGACTCGATCAACCGGATGCTGGTGGCCCCCGCATCGCTGACCACGTTGTCGTTCTACCAGGCCGGGGCGTCGTCCTTGCGCCAGTTCTCCGCCCTGCCCTGACCTGACCCGCTCGCGAAATTTCCGCGGTTGTGGCTCAGGCGAGCGCGGGCAACTTCTCCAGCGCGTCGTGAACGGCCGCTTGTAGGTCGGCGTCGTCCCAACCATGGTCCACGATCGCGCCGGACAGGTAGGCGTCGTACGCCGGCAGGTCGAGGTGGCCGTGCCCGCAGAGCGCCGTCAAGATGACCCGCTCCTCGCCTGACTCCTTGCAGCGCAGGGCCTCCTCGACTGTGACGGCGAGCGCGTGCGTCGGCTCCGGCGCTGGCACAATGCCCTCGGTGCGGGCGAAGAGCACGCCCGCCGCGAAGCACTCGGACTGCGGCTTCGCAACCGCCTCGATCTCCTTTTCCTCGTAGAGGTGGCTGATCAACGGACTCATGCCGTGGTAGCGCAGGCCACCCGCGTGGATAGGGTCGGGCACGAAGTCGTGGCCGAGCGTGTGCATCTTCATCAGCGGCGTCATGCCGATCGTGTCCCCGAAGTCGTAGGCGTAGGTGCCCTGCGTCAGGGAGGGGCAGGCGGCGGGCTCGACCGCGCGGACGGCCGGAGCCATCCCACCAGCCCACTTCTCGCGTAGGAACGGGAACATGAGGCCAGCGAAGTTGGAGCCGCCACCGGTGCAGCCGACGAGCAGGTCGACACTCTCGCCGATCTTTGCCAGCTGGAGCAGGGTTTCCTCCCCGATGATGGTCTGGTGCATGAGCACGTGGTTGAGCACGCTCCCGAGGGCGTAGTTGACCGTTGGGTCCTGCGCCGCCACCTCGACCGCCTCGCTTATCGCGATGCCGAGCGAGCCGGTCGAGTCGGGATCCTTCGCGAGGATCGTGCGGCCCGCTTCTGTGAGGTCCGAGGGACTCGGGTGCACGATGCCGCCGAATGTCTCGATCATCATGCGGCGATAGGGCTTCTGGTCGTACGACGCCCGCACCTGCCACACCTCGCATTCGAGGTCGTACTGCGCGCACGCAAACGCCAGAGCCGTGCCCCATTGACCGGCACCCGTCTCCGTCGTCAGCTTCTTGATGCCAGCCTTCGCGTTGTAGTACGCCTGCGGGACAGCCGTGTTGGGCTTGTGTGAGCCCGCGGGGGAGACACCCTCGTACTTGTAGTAGATGCGAGCCGGCGTGCCCAGCGCCTTCTCCAGTCGGTGCGCGCGGTAGAGCGGGCTCGGGCGCCACAGCCTGTAGACGTCGAGGACATCCCCGGGGATGTCCACGTACTGGTCGGTTGCGACCTCCTGCAGGATGAGGTCCATCGGAAAAAGGGGCGCCAGGTCGTCGGGTCCGACGGGCTGGCCGGTGCCTGGGTGCAGCACTGGCGGCGGGGGAGTCGGTAGGTCGTGCAGCACGTTGTACCAGCGCGTCGGCATCTCGCTCTCATCGAGAAGGACCTTGTGCTGCAGAGGTTTCGACACGATGGCTCCTGTCCGGACGACGACGCGACCACCTCAGCCTGGCACCCGCCTCGACCGGCGTCCAGGGGTACGACGGCTGCGACCGCGCTCACCCCTGCCCAACCGTCGAGACGCGATCTGAGTTGCGAGGGTGGCGTGCGGACCCGTCGCCGTTGCTGCCGACCGGCGTCGTGTCTCGGAGCCGGTACGGCAAGGGCAACGGGACCTCTGAGACAAGACACTAGGGTGGGGCTCGCTTGATCGACACAGCGAAAGGGGCCGCGGGTGCCGCGACGTAGGGTCAAACTGCCTGACGATGCAGGGACTGAGCTGGTCCAAGGCATGCGGGCGATCGAGACGGAGCTCGGGCTCGTCGTCGAGTTCCCCCCGGAGGTGACCGCCGCTGCGCAGCAGGCCGCTGCACATCCTCGGCTGCCGGACCTCGACCGGACCGACGTACCGCTGGTGACGATCGACCCCGAGGGCTCCATGGACCTCGACCAAGCCCTGCACTTCGAACGGCTCGGCGACGGCTACCGGGTCTACTACGCCATCGCCGATGTCGCCGCGTTCGTCGAACCCGGCGGGGTCATCGACGTCGAGGCCCACCAGCGCGGGCAGACGCTTTATGGCCCTGAGCACCGCATCCCGCTCCACCCACCCGTGCTGTCGGAAGGCGCAGCGAGCCTCTTGCCCGGTGAGATACGGCCGGCCCTGCTGTGGACGATCGACCTCGACGCCATGGGTGAGGGCGTGCAGGTCGACGTCGTTCGCGCGCGCGTCACGAGCCGCGCCCGGCACGACTATGCGTCCGTGCAGAAGCAGGTCGACTCAGGAGCCGCGGACAACGTCTTCGCCCTCCTCAAGGAGATCGGTGAGCTCCGGCTCGAGCGCGAGCGCGAACGAGGCGGAGTCAGCCTGCCGCTGCCCGAGCAGGAGGTCGTCGTCGACGGTGGCCACTGGTCACTCGTCTACCGGCAGCTGTTGCCGGTGGAGAGCTGGAACGCGCAGATCTCACTGCTCACCGGCATGGGTGCCGCCGAGATCATGCTCTACGGCGAGGCAGGCATCGTCCGCACGTTGCCAAAGCCACCTGACAGCGCGATCATCCGGCTCCGGCGTACCGCGAGGGGCCTCCACCTCGAGTGGGACCCGGACCTCGACTATCCAGACTTCGTGCGCACGCTCGACCCCAACACCGGTCCCGGTGCGGCGATGCTCAACGCGTGCACGACGTTGTTGCGGGGCGCTGGCTACGTCGCCTTCGACGGCGGCGTACCCGAGCACATCGAGCACGCGGCGATTGCCAACGAATACGCCCACACGACGGCGCCACTGCGGCGTCTCGTCGACCGGTATGCCGGTGAAGCCTGCGTCGCCTTGTGCGCCGACCAGGACATCCCAGACTGGGTCCGGCGGGCGCTCAAAGACCTGCCGAAGGAGATGGAGGCGTCAGACCGCCTGGCCCACCGCTACGAGCGGGCGGTGGTGGACCTCGTCGAGGCAGGAGTGCTGGCGAGCCGGGTGGGGGAGACGTTCACCGGCGTTGTCACCGAGGTGGACACCGATGACGCCACGAGCGGGTCTGTGGTGCTTTCCGAGCCGGCCGTCGAGGCGAAGGTGACGACCACCGGCGATCGGCTCCCGCTCGGCGAAGACGTTCAGGTGCGCCTCGTGGAGGCAGACAAGACCGCCCGCAAGGTGCGCTTCGAGCTGCTCTGACCTCGGAAGTTCGGGCAAGGGTGCCAGGGCCTGAACGCCGACAACTCTCCTCGGATCTCAGGTGTGGTCCTACGACCAACGGTCGATTGAGACCGTGACCTCACCTGGGAGATAAAGGATAAGTGAGCCGAGCGGGGCTCGCCTGACAGGAGGAGCCCAGTGTGCACACCCTGAAGAAGACCGTGATCTCTGTCGCCGCCGCCGCTGCCTTGGCCGGAGGGGGCCTCGCGCCGCAGATCGTGTCTGCTCTGGGCGACGACAACTCCAGTTCACGGCACGGAGAAACCGAGCCCGGCGACGACCACGGTGGCGCCAGCGGGCTGGACTCAACGCGTGACCGCGCCGAGCGCAAGCCTGGTGATGACCGGCGCGGCGAGCTGGAGCCCGGCGACGACAACGGTGGTTTCGACGAGAACAGGGGTCACGGTGGCGGGGACGATGACGGCGGCGGCGACGACAACGGTGGTCACGGTGGCGACGACGTCTGTTGTGAGCTCGTGCGCGTGTCGGCAGCCGTCGGGCCTCTATGCCGACTCTCGGTGACAC
>JACCVZ010000168.1 GCA_013697905.1 Nocardioidaceae bacterium | reverse complement strand
CATCAAGAGCTTCCGCACCCGGGGCCGGGAGTTCCTGCTGCCGGACCGCAACTCGGTGACGATGACGGTTCCGTTCATGCGCGCCTACACCGAGCTTCTGGTGCACACGTGCCACAAGCGTGGCGCTCATGCCATCGGCGGGATGGCCGCGTTCATCCCCAGCAAGGACGAGAAGGTCAACGAGCAGGCTTTTGCGAAGGTTCGGGAGGACAAGACCCGTGAGGCCGCGGACGGCTTCGACGGCTCGTGGGTAGCCCACCCAGGGATGGTTGCTCTGTGCACCGAGGTCTTTGACTCCGTGCTGGGCGACCGGCCGAATCAGATCGACCGGGTGCGCGAGGACGTCAACGTCACCGCCGCCGAGCTTCTTGACGTCGCGTCGACGTCCGGTGAGGTGACCGAGGCGGGCCTGCGCAGCAACATCAGCGTCGGGATCCAGTATCTGGAGGCGTGGCTGCGCGGGTCGGGGGCGGTGGGCATCAACAATCTCATGGAGGACGCCGCCACAGCCGAGATTTCGCGTTCGCAGGTGTGGCAGTGGCTGCACAACTGCGTCGAGCTCTCCGACGGGCAGACCGTCACTCGCGACCTGGTGGAACGGCTGATCGACGAGGAGATCCATAAGATCGAGCAGTCCGTCGGCGACGAGGCGTTCGGCAAGGGGCGATGGGACGACGCTCGTTCCCTGTTCACTCACATGGCGCTGGCCGACGACTTCGCCGACTTCCTCACCCTGCCGGCGTACGAGCAGATGCCCTGAGCGAGTGGAGGCACTCATGGACACGGACCACCTGGCCGCCCGGTTACGGTCTGAGATAGGCGACGACGCCGTTCTCACCGACCGTCAACAACTGCGAACCTACGAGTGCGACGGGCTTGCTCACTACAAGGTGATGCCCGCGATCGTCGTCCTTCCCCAGACCACCGACGAGGTGGCCGCTGTGGTGCGGGCATGTGTCGAAGCGAAGGTGCCGTATGTCGCTCGCGGGTCGGGCACCGGCTTGTCCGGGGGGGCACTTCCGCACGCTGACGGGGTGCTCATCGTCACCTCGCAGATGCGGGCGATCAAGGAGGTCGACCCCGCGAACCAGCGGGCGGTCGTCGAGCCCGGAGCCATCAACCTCCAGGTCACCAAGGCCGCCACCCCGTCCGGCTACTACTACGCACCAGACCCGTCGAGCCAGCAGATCTGTTCGATCGGCGGCAACGTCGCCGAGAACTCCGGTGGCGCGCACTGCCTGAAGTACGGCTTCACGACGAACCATGTGCTAGGAGTCGAGCTCGTCACACCCGACGGTGACGTCGTTCGGCTGGGGGGCAAAGCTCCCGACCCACCCGGATACGACCTGCTTGGCGCGTTCGTCGGCTCTGAAGGCACCCTGGGCATCGCCACGGAGGCAACCCTCCGGCTGATGCGTACCCCGGAGGCCGTGCGCACGCTGCTCGCCGCGTTCTCCTCCACCGACGACGCCGGCGGAGCAGTCTCGGCCATCATCGGGGCGGGGGTGATCCCGGCTGCGATCGAGATGATGGACGCGTTGGCGATCGAGGCAGCCGAAGCTGCCGTCCACTGCGACTACCCCCACGATGCCGGGGCGGTGCTCATCGTAGAGCTTGACGGTCCGGCGGCGGAGGTCGACGCTCAGTTCACCGCAGTCGAGGGCCACTGCCGCGACAACGGAGCTTTCGAAATCCGGGTCGCCACAGCCGACGTCGAGCGGGCGCTGTTCTGGAAGGGTCGCAAGTCCGCCTTCGCCGCGGTGGGCCGCATCAGCCCCGACTACATCGTGCAGGACGGCGTCATCCCGCGCACGGCGTTGCCCGACGTACTGCGTCGGATCGCCGAGCTGTCCGGTTCCAGTGGTGTCCGGGTCGCGAACGTCTTCCACGCCGGTGACGGAAACCTGCATCCTTTGGTGCTGTTCGACGAGGCGGTGCCGGGGCAGGCGGAGGACGCCGAGAAGGTGTCCGGAGCGATCCTCGACCTGTGCATCGAGTTCGGCGGATCGATCACTGGAGAGCACGGCGTCGGCATGGACAAGGCCAAGTACATGCCCCGGATGTTCACCGACGACGACCTCGACACCATGCAGCTGCTGCGCTGCGCGTTCGACCCGGAGCACCTGTCCAACCCGGGGAAGATCTTTCCCACCCCGCGGCTCTGTGGTGAGGTGCCGGGCCGACACAAGGGCGTGCACCCATTGCAGGAGTCGGGCATGGCGGAGGTCTTCTGATCATGACATCCGACGTCATCCTCGACGACCTGCGCAAGGTGTGCGACGAAAGTGCCCGACCGGCCGACGACACCGACGTGGTCGCGGACGTGTCCGCTCGCTACGTCGCGTCTCCGGCCACGACGGAGGAGGTGTCAGAAGTCCTCCGGCTGGCCACGCAGCATGACCTGCGGGTCGTGGCTCGCGGGGCAGGGACCAAGCTCGGCTGGGGAGCTGCGCCGACCGGTCTCGACCTCATCCTCGACACGACTCGCATCTCGGGCGTGGTGGAGCATGCGGCCGGGGATCTCGTGGTTGTGGTGCTGGCCGGCACGCCGGTCGAGAACCTCCAGGCCACGTTGGCCGACTCGGGTCAGCAGCTTGCGCTGGACGTCCCCGAGGACGGTGCCACCGTGGGCGGGGCTGTGGCCACAAACACCAGCGGCCCACGACGCATGCTCTACGGAACGCTGCGGGACCTGCTGATCGGGGTCACGTTCGTGCGCGCCGACGGAGTGGTCGCCAAGGCCGGGGGCAAGGTCGTGAAGAACGTCGCCGGATACGACTTCGGAAAGCTCCTCATCGGCTCCTACGGCACCCTCGGGCTGGTGACACAGGCAGCGTTTCGGCTGCACCCGCTGCCGATGGCACGCAGCGTTCTCAGTGCAGAGTTCCGCGACGCCGAGGAAGCCGGGCGAGTGGTGGCGGAGATGGTGGGATCGCAGGTCGTCCCCAGCGCGGTGGAGGTGGACCAACCTGCTGAGGGCCCGATCACCGTTGCAGTCCTGATCGAAGGGACAGAAGACGGCGTCTCCGGACGTGCGGCGCTGACGGCGCAGATGCTCGGCACGGGGGCGGCAGACGGCGAGGCGCCGCCGTGGTTTGGCAGGTATCCCTTCGACGCGTCCGAGGAGGTCGGCCTGAAGCTCACGACAGAGATCGCCGGCCTTCCCAAGCTGCTGACCGCCGTACGCCATGCCGCCGACCGCCACGGCGTCCCCATCGGCGTACGCGGCTCGGCAACCGGGGTGCTCTACGCCGCTCTTCGAGCGAACACCGAACCGGAGTCAGTCGCTGCCGTAGTCGAGGATCTGCGCGGATCAGCCGACTCGTATGCCGGAAGCGTCGTCGTCCTCACCGCACCGGCCGCGGTGCGTGACGCAATCGACATGTGGGGTCCGGTGCCAGGCCTCGATCTGATGCGGCGACTCAAGGACCAGCTCGATCCCGACCACCGTCTGGCGCCGGGCCGATTCGTTGGAGGTATCTGATGACAAGCGACACATCTCCGGTGAGCGCCTCTCACGGGACCTTAGGTACCGGCGGCCCGCAGCAGGTCCCGCCGCCAGTCGGGGAACCGGCCTTCGACGACCACCACCCGCCGTCGGCCGAGCTGGCCGCCGACTGCGTGCACTGCGGCTTCTGCCTGCCGACCTGTCCGACGTACGTTTTGTGGGGCGAGGAGATGGACAGCCCACGCGGCCGGATCTACCTCATGCAGCAGGGCATCGAGGGCGAACCGCTCAGTGATTCGATGGTGGGTCACTTCGATGCCTGCCTCGGCTGCATGGCCTGTGTCACCGCCTGCCCGTCGGGCGTCCAGTACGACAGCCTGATCGAGGCGACCCGGGCGCAGGTGGAGCGCCGGCACCGGCGCCCTGCCGGCGAGCGGCTGCTCCGGTCGGCGATCTTCGCTCTGTTTCCGTACCCTCGACGACTGCGGCTGCTGCGCGGCCCGCTTCGCGCCTACCAGCGC
>JACCVZ010000139.1 GCA_013697905.1 Nocardioidaceae bacterium | reverse complement strand
TCGACGTCGAGCAGCGTCGCCTGCCCCGCCTCGAGCAGCACCGTGCCGCCCTTGTCGAGCGCCTGGTTGAGCACCAGTCCGGTGTCGGCCACCATCGGGCGGAGCCGCTCGCGATGTTCCAGCAGCTCCGCCATAACCGGGTCGACCTCGATGGCCCGGCGGTTGTAGATCTTGGCGAGGATCTGATTCTTGAGGTCGAGCGCTCCCTCCACCTTTTGGCGCAGAATCTTCTCGTCGAAGACGTCTTGCACGCGTACGCCGATCCGGTTCATCTTGTCGGCGTACGCCGGCCCGATGCCGCGGCCGGTCGTCCCGATCCTGCGCGAGCCGAGGAATCGCTCGGCCACCTTGTCGAGCGTGCGGTGGTAGTCGCAGATGACGTGCGCGTTGGCACTGATGAGCAGACGCGAGGTGTCCACACCCCGCGCTTCCAGCGCATCGAGCTCGTCGACGAGCACGCCGAGGTCGACCACGACCCCATTGCCGATGACGGGGGTGCAGCCTGGGGTGAGGATGCCGCTGGGAAGCAGGTGCAGGGCGTACTTCTCGTCGCCGACGACGACGGTGTGGCCAGCGTTGTTTCCACCGTTGAACTTCACGACGTAGTCGACGCGGCTGCCGAGCAGGTCGGTGGCCTTGCCCTTGCCTTCGTCACCCCACTGGGCCCCGACGATGACGATTGCGGGCATCTGCACACACTTCCTCGAAACCATCGCACGGCGTGCACGCCGCCGGCGTCGACACCGAGGCCCCAGCCAGGGCTCGTGCGGCTAAACCTAGCGAATACGCACCTGCCGGCGGGGCGACCACTAGTCTTCCCACTCGTGGACCGGATGCTGCTCATCACGAACGGCGACGCAGGTGCGAACGACCGGGAGTCGGTCGACCTCGCGCTTGCCGTGCTGCGCCAGGCGAGGGAGGTCGAGGTCGTCGAGACAACCAGCTTGGACGAGCTCGACGGCGTCCTGCAGAAGCGCGACGGTCGTGTTGTCGTGGTCGCGGGCGGGGATGGCAGCCTGCACGCCGTGGTGGCTGCTCTGTACCGACGAGGTGAGCTGGACCAACCCACGATCGGGCTGATCCCGCTCGGCACCGGCAACGACTTCGCCCGCTGCGTGCAGATCCCCCTCGAGTCAGCCCGCGCCGCGCGGGTCATCACCGGCGGGCGCACGGATCAGATCGATATCCTGGTCGACGACGAGGGGGGCGTCGTGGTGAACGCCGTCCATGCAGGAGCAGGCGCCCACGCCGCGCGCGAGGCGAAGCGCTGGAAGAAGCGCCTCGGCAAGCTCGGATACGTGCTGGGCGCGGTCATCGCCGGCGTCAAGGTGCAGGGCGAGAAGCTTCACGTGCTGATCGACGACACGGTGTTGGCGAACGGTACGCGCCGAGTGCTCCAGGTAGGGGTCGGGAACGGGAGCTATGTCGGCGGCGGGACAGCTCTCACGCCGGCCGCCGACCCGACCGACGGTCACGTCGACCTGATGATCTCGTTCGCGGTAGCCCGCAAGGACCGGTTGATGTATGCAGTCCACCTCAAGCGCGGCACCCACGAGGACCGCCACGACGTCCACACCGCCCAGGCCACCCGGGTGGAGATCCAGGGCCGTGCCTTCTGGTGCAACACCGATGGCGAGCTGAGCGGTCCAATGCGCCGCCGCAGCTGGGAGGTGCGACCGCAGGCGTTCACGATGCTGCTGCCGACGAAGGAGCAGGCCGAGCCGTCGCAATGAGCCGAGGCGTCACAGCCAGCCGCGGCGTACTGCTTCCATCCCGGCCTGGAAGCGCGTGTCGGCGCCGAGCTCGGCAAGCAAAGCGGCGATCCTGCGTCGCACGGTCCGCAGCGACATGTGCAGGCTGCGGGCGATCTGCTCGTCCTTGGCGCCACCGGCAAGCATCTCGAGCAGCGCCTGGTGCGGTTCGTCGCCGCTCGTGCCGCGCAGCGCCGAGGCGCCCACGGCGCGACTCCACAGCTGCTCGTAGTAGGCGATGCACAGCGCCACGATCGACCGCTCGCGGATAAGCAGCCGGACGCCGCCGGTGTCTCCCCACCGCTGTGGGAGGATCGCGGCCTCTTCGCCGAACACCAGCATGCGGGTCGGAACCGTCGGTAACAACTTGACAGCCTCGCCCGCGCGCACGCGTGCGTGGACCGACTCGGGGCTCACCTCGGTAATGCGCGACGGATAGATCGCGCGTGACAGGCGCCCGCCAGAGATGGCCTCCGTCACGGCAGCGTCCATCCGCTCACCCATCGGCAAGAACCACTGATCGGGCCGCAGCGCGAGCATCTCGCCCGTGCTGTGGGTCACCAGCGCCACCAGCAGGTCGCCGAACTCCGCGGCGGGAACTGGGTCCACCGACACCGGCCAGCGGCCGGGCCGCCGACCCGACCGGTGCTCGGCGACGTACGTCCCTACGATGCCTTCGGCCGCCGCCAACGCCTCGCTGAGCTCGCCCAACCGGCGAGCCTCCTGCTGGAGGAGCCGCCCGAGGGCCAGCTCGGGCGGCTCTGCGACGAAGGCGTCACCGGCGGCCCGGACAAGACGACGATTCACCAGCAGGTCGATGTCGGCCTGGACCACCTCCGACGGGGCGCCGATCCGGTCGCAGAGCTGCGGCAGAGTGCAGCCGGGGTTGCGCAACACCATCCGGTACGCCCGCTCCGTCGACTCGTCCATCCCGAGGACACCAAGGGGCGGCGTGCTGGGCACCGTGGTCACCTGTGGCAGGTTAAGGCCACTGGCCAGTTTATGCCACCTTGGGAGGCCCAAAGGGTGCACAATTGTACGAACGAGCGCGGCCTCGGAATCGACGCAGGGGACGATTCCGTCGCCGCGCTCTCTGGTGCGCGGGGCTCACAGCCGCCGCCAGGCGCGGCAGCTGCCACGTCCTGGGGCCGTCGCACACCGGCGCAACCAAGGCGGCATCATGGACGCCATGAGCTTCGACAACCTGTTGGGTGGACCGCCTGCGACGCTGCTTCCCCCAGATGACGCAGCCGGCCCGCTTGCCCACGGCGACGACCCCGAGCAGGTCGCCACGGAACACCCTGCGTCGTCGCTCGCGTGGGCGGTCATTGCCGAGCAGGCGTTGCGTGACGGCCGCGACCTCCACGGGTACGCCTTCGCCCGGGTCGGCTACCACCGCGGGCTCGACGCTTTGCGTCGCAACGGCTGGAAAGGCCAGGGTCCGGTCCCATGGTCGCATGAGCCGAACCAGGGATTCCTTCGCTGCCTGGCTGCCCTCGCCCTGGGTTCGCAGCGCATCGGCGACCACGACGAGGCGGAGCGCTGCACCGCTCTGCTCGTCGACTGCGACCCGGAGGCACCTCGATCGCCGACCGGTGACGCCCGCTGACGTCAGTCGGTGTCGGCAACGTCCTTATCCAGCACCTGCCCACGCTCATGCGGCTCGTCGTACCGCTCGTCTCGCTTGGTCGACCGGGCCCGCAGCGCTTCGACCGCGATCGGGATGACCGAGAGGGCGACGAGTCCCAGCAGCAGCACGTCGATGTGGTCGGCGAGCACGTTGACCTGTCCCAGCCAGTAGCCGAGCAGGGTCACCCCGGTCGCCCAAATGGACCCTCCGATGGCGGAGTACGCGAGGAAACGACGAAACGGCATCCGACCGACACCGGCGGCAAGCGTGATGAACGTGCGGACGATCGGCACGAAGCGAGCCAGCACGATCGCGCGGTTGCCGTACTTGTCGAAGAACGCGAACGTCTTGTCGACGTGTTCTTGCTTGAAGAAACGCGAGTCCGGCCGGTTGAAGATCGCCGGCCCCACCTTCGCACCCACGCCGTACCCGACGATGTTGCTCCCGATGGCCGAGACCGTCAGGATCACGCAGGCCAGCCACAGCGGGACGGTGATCGTCTCCTGCTGAGAGATGAGGAGCCCGACCAGAAACAGCAATGAGTCGCCGGGCAGGAACGGGAACAGCCAGCACTCGATGAAGATGACCAGTACCGCACCCCAGAACGCGTAGGGGCCGAACTTCTCGATCAAGGTCTGAGGATCGAGCCAGCCGCCCAGCAGGAGTACCTGTTGCAGGTCAGTCATCACTTCTCGAGGGTATCTCTCGGGCCGCGACGCCCCGCACCGTTTCGCCGGGCCGGCTCGTACGGCCAGGCACCTTCGCCAGCCGACACTAGGGTGGGCCGCATGGAAAGCTCCCCTCCGAGCGAACCAGCGCACGACGGCCGGTCCGTGGTCGGGGTGGGCCCATGGAAGGGCCGCTGGCCTGACGCCGAGCGCTACGACCCTGCACTGCTCGCCGACGGTGACCGCCGCAACGTCGTCGACCGGTACCGCTACTGGCGACTGGAAGCGATCGTCGCAGACCTCGACGCCCGCCGACACGGGTTCCACGTGGCCATCGAGAACTGGGAGCACGACTTCAACATCGGGTCGGTCGTCCGCACCGCGAACGCCTTCCTGGCGGCCGAGGTGCACATTGTCGGGCGTAAACGGTGGAACCGACGAGGTGCCATGGTGACCGACCGCTACCAGCACGTCCGCCACCACGACGGCGTGGCAGACCTCACTGGCTGGGCGGCAGCCGCGAACCTGCCCCTGCTCGGCATTGACAACCTGCCTGGCGCGGTGCGGTTGGAACCCGCCCTGCTGCCGCGCAGATGCGTGCTCGTCTTCGGTCAGGAAGGGCCGGGCCTCACCGCGGCGATGCGGCAGGCCTGCACGTCGACGTTGTCAATCGCCCAGTTCGGCTCGACCCGCTCGATCAACGCGGGTGCGGCCGCAGCGATCGCGATGCATTCCTGGATCCGGCAACACGTCGTCGATCCCGGGTGACAGCCCTTTCGGCGTACCCGCTGTCCAAGCCGTGGTCGGGCGCGATGGCAGGGCACGGTCGGAGGCGGAATACTGGTCGGCGTCACCGCGTCACCGCATCAGCCCCGAAAAGACCGAGATGGAGTCCCGAGATGCCCCTCGCCACGCCCGACGTGTACGCCGCCATGCTCGACAAGGCGAAGCAGGGCAGGTTCGCCTATCCGGCCATCAACGTGACGTCGTCGCAGACGCTGCACGCCGCGATGCGCGGCTTCGCCGAAGCCGAGAGCGACGGGATCGTGCAGGTGTCGACCGGCGGGGCGGAGTTCTTGTCCGGCGCCTCGATCAAGGACATGGTGGCGGGGTCGCTGGCGTTCGCGGCCTTCGCCGAGGAGGCCGCCAAGAAGTACCCGGTCAACATCGCGCTGCACACCGACCACTGTCCAGAGGACAAACTCGACGGCTTCGTGCGTCCGCTGCTCGCGGCGTCGAAGGAGCGCGTCGACGCAGGGGGCCTGCCGATCTTCCAGTCGCACATGTGGGACGGCTCAGCCGTGCTGCTGGAGGAGAACCTGTCGATCGCCAAAGAGCTCCTGGCGGCGGCCGCGGCCGCCAAAATCGTCCTCGAGATCGAGGTCGGCGTCGTCGGAGGCGAGGAGGACGGCATCGTCGGGGCGATCGACGACAAGCTGTACACCACGCCCGACGACGCACTGCGGACGGCGCAGGCGCTCGGGCTGGGTGAGCAGGGCCGCTACATGGCCGCGCTGACATTCGGCAACGTGCACGGCGTCTACAAGCCGGGCAACGTCAAGCTTCGTCCGGAGATCCTCAAGGCCGCTCAGGAGGCCGTCGCCAAGGAGCACGGGCTCGACGCCGACGCGAAGCCGTTCGACCTGGTGTTCCATGGAGGATCTGGCTCGACGCTCGAGGAGATCCGGGCGGCCCTTGACTACGGTGTCGTCAAGATGAACGTCGACACCGACACGCAGTACGCCTTCACCCGCCCGATCGTCGATCACATGTTCAGCAACTACGCCGGGGTGTTGAAGGTGGACGGCGAGGTCGGTGACAAGAAGGCCTACGACCCCCGCGCGTATGGCAAGGCAGCGGAGGCCGGGATGGCGACCCGCGTACGGGAAGCGTGCGAGCACCTACGCGCAGCCGGCACTGCCCTCCATCCCTGACCGCTTCTCCCCGTCGGCCGGCCGGCAACGCAACTGCACTGTCAGCAAGGCAAATGTGCCATGTTCACAAGCCAGCCGCATTGTGAACATGGCAAGCGCTGACCCCTGACCGCTGACCCCTGACCGCTACTTGGGGGAGCTGGCCACGAGGTGGCCGAAGGCGACCAGTCGCTCGTCGGTATGGAACGGCTCCGACGACGTGGTCAGCGTGATGACCGCCTTCGTCGGCGCGTCGGGCGTCTCGAAGGTCGGCATCCCGGGCGGCGCCTCGCCCGCGGGTGGCTGCGGCACCGGACTGATCACCCATGTCTCGGTGAACGGCACCACTAGGTCGTCGGGGTCCGTGTCGAGCACATAGGTGTACGTCGCGTCCGAGGTCTCCACGATGACCTTGTCCCCGGGGCGCAGCAGCGGCAGGTTGTGGAACGGCTGCCCATGGGTGACCTGGTGCGCCGCCAGCGCGAAGTTGCCGATCTGCCCGGGCCCGGCACCTGCGAAGTGCCCGACGCCCTGCCTCAGGTCCTGGTCTCGTACACCTTCGATCAGCGGCATCTCGTAGTCATCGCCGAACCGCGGTATCCGGATCAACGCTGCGGCGCTGCCCTGAGGCAGTGACGCCTGCGGACCGAGCACGTCACCCACGGTCGGTTGCTGCCAGCGTTCGCGAATCTCCTGTTTCAGCACGGCCTGGGACCGCTCCGCATTGATGTCGGTGCCGACGTACTGCCAGCCGACGTACGCCATCATGCTGAGTCCCGCGAGCACGAGCGCCACCCCGGCCAGCACCGCGACAAGACGGCCGCGACGCCGCCGTTCGGTTTGGTCGGTCGTGGCCGACCGCTGGCTCGCCATGAACTGAACAATTGTAACCAGACCGGCACGGCGGCCGGTCGGCCTGCCCGTGGCGGTCGCGAAGCGAGAACGACCCCCACTCGGGCCACTAACCTGGCCTGATGACGAGGGCACTGATGGCTTCGAGGCTGCAGGGTTTCGGCTCGACGGTCTTCGCAGAGATGTCGGCGCTGGCCGCGCGCACCCAGGCCATCAACCTCGGCCAGGGTTTCCCTGACATCGACGGCCCCGTCGAGATCATCGACGCCGCTGTGCAGGCGATGCGTGCCGGTCGCAACCAGTACGCACCCGGGCCTGGCGTACCGGAGCTGCGCGCCGCTGTCGCCGACCACCAACGACGCTTCTACGGTCTCGATGTTGACCCCGACTCCGCGGTCCTCGTCACCACCGGCGCCACCGAGGCGGTCGCCGCCGCTTTGCTGGCCCTCGTCGATCCCGGTGACGAGGTCATCGCGCTCGAGCCTTACTACGACTCGTACGCCGCCTGCATCGCGATGGTTGGCGGCGTGCGCCGACCCGTCACCCTGCGCGCACCGGAGTTCCGTCTCGACCCCGAGGCACTGCGTGCCGCGGTGACCCGACGTACGAAGGTCTTGCTGATCAACACCCCGCACAACCCGACGGGCACCGTGCTCGACGACGGCGAGCTCCAGGCTGTCGTCGACGTGGCCTGTGAGCACGACCTGCTCGTGATCACCGACGAGGTCTACGAGCACCTGACCTTCGACGGCATCCGCCACCGGCCGCTGGCGACGTATGACGGCATGCGCGACCGCACGTTGACGATCTCCAGCGCCGGCAAGACGTTCTCGTTCACCGGTTGGAAGGTGGGCTGGGCCGTCGGTCCCGCTCACCTGATCCGAGCCGTCATGACGGCGAAGCAGTTCCTCACCTTCACGTCAGGGGCGCCACTGCAGCCTGCGATCGCCCACGCCCTCGGCCTCGACGACGGCTACTTCGTGCGGCTCGCCGCCGAGCTGCAAGCCAAGCGGGACCGCCTGTGCGCCGGTCTGCGCGACGTCGGCTTCGCTGTCTTCGTACCGCAGGGGACCTACTTCGTGACGACCGACATCCGTCCGCTCGGGTACGCCGACGGGGTTGAGTTCTGCCTCAGTCTGCCCAAGCTCTGTGGGGTGGTCGCGATCCCGCACCAGGTCTTCTACGACGACTTGGAGGCCGGAAAGCCGCTGGTGCGCTGGGCTTTCTGTAAACGAGACGATGTGCTCGACGAGGCCGTCCAGCGGCTGGGCAAGCTCCGTAGCTGACGCCTTGTTCGGCTGCACCTGGGACCGGTCGAAGATGACGATCGACAAGACCAGATGGCCTGCTCAGCGCGGACGCGGCGCCGGAGGCGGAGGTGGCGCAGGTGGCGGCGGCGAACCGGCCGGTGGATCCGGGTCGCGCTGCGGGGGCGGTCCCGACGGTTGCTGGGGGGGTCGATCGGCTGGCGCTGGCCCACCAGACGACGGCGGCATTACGGGGCCGCCAGCGTCCCCCGGCACGGTGAACCAGTGCCGTGCAGGCTTGCTCCACAGCAGCAGGACGGCGCTGCCGACGTAAAAGGTGACAATCCACACCTGCGGGCCACCGAGCAACGTCAACAGCACCGTGATCGCCCCCATCACGCTGAGCACGATGCGCGACGACCGGCTGCGTTGCAGCACGAACCAGCCGAGCACGAGGGCAGCCGAGGCAAACACGCCAGTCGCCATCAGCATGTACTTGACGGTCCGGCGCGCCAGGTCGAGCGTGAGGTCGTAGCTTGCCAGCTCTTGCCTGCCGATGAGGTCGCGCAAGAAGGTGCTCATGCCGGCGGAGTACAGCTGCGACATCCCTTGGATGACGCCGACCAGAGTAAAGACGCTGCCGAACAGGGTCAGGAAGCCTGCCACCGTCACCTGCTGAGGACGCGTCGCGTTGGCGCGCCGCTGCGAGCTCACGCCCGGGTCACCTCGAGGGCGTCGCGGGTGCTGTCGACATCCACCCTCACAGTGTCGGCGTCGGCCACCTCTCCTGCCAGCAAAGAGCGCGCCAGCGCGTCGCCGATGGCGCTCTGGACCAGCCGCCGCAGCGGTCGGGCACCGTAAGCCGGGTCGAAGCCGGTCAGCGCCAGCCACTCCCGAGCGGCGGGGGTCACGTCCAGCGTGATGCGACGTGTCGCCAACCTCCCGGCCAGCGCGTGCACCTGCAGGTCGACGATGGCAGCGAGCTCTTGTGTCCCGAGCGCGTCGAACAGCACGACCTCGTCGAGACGGTTCAAGAACTCCGGCTTGAACGCGGCACGGACCATCGACATCACCGCATCACGCTTGACGGCCTCATCGAGCTGGCCGTCGACGAGGTACTGCGAGCCGAGGTTGCTGGTCAAGATCAGGATCGTGTTACGAAAGTCGACGGTGCGTCCTTGTCCGTCGGTGAGCCGGCCGTCATCGAGCACCTGCAGCAAGATGTCGAACACCTCGGGGTGCGCCTTCTCGACCTCGTCGAGCAGGACGACGGAGTACGGCCGGCGGCGGACCGCCTCGGTCAGCTGCCCACCTTCGTCGTAGCCGACGTAGCCGGGCGGAGCACCGACCAGCCTCGCCACCGAGTGCTTCTCGGAGTACTCACTCATGTCGACTCGCACGATCGCGCGCTCGTCGTCGAACAAGAAGTCCGCCAAGGCCTTGGCCAGTTCGGTCTTACCCACTCCGGTGGGGCCGAGGAACAGGAACGAGCCGGTCGGGCGGTCGGGGTCGGAGATGCCGGCGCGAGCTCGGCGTACGGCGTCGGAGACGGCCGTCACTGCGGCGCGCTGGCCGATCAGCCGCCTGCCGAGCTCGTCTTCCATCCGCAGCAGCTTCCCGGTCTCGCCTTCAAGCAGCCGCCCGGTCGGGATGCCCGTCCAGGCCGAGATGACTTCGGCGATCTCGTCGGCACCGACCTCCTCGCGGACCATCAACGTCTGCGGGTCGACCGACCGTTCCGCCTCCTGCGCCGTCGCCAGCTGCTGCTCCATCGCGGGGATCTCTCCGTTCAAGAGCCGCGCGGCGGTCTCCAGGTC
>JACCVZ010000032.1 GCA_013697905.1 Nocardioidaceae bacterium | reverse complement strand
GAGCAGCTGTGCATCGAGGCGCTGGCGGACCGGCTGCTGGTGGCACGCTCCGGCCTGATCGCGGGGCACGGCGACCTCAGCGACCGGTTCGGCTACTGGCCGGGGCGCTTCGCGGCCGCGGTGACCGGGATGAACGGGTGGTCGGCGGCTGCGCCGGTTCTGGTCCCCGACACGTTCGACGCCCCCACCCAGACGCTCGACGTCCGCGACCTCGCGGGCTGGTTGCTCGACGTAGGTGATCGCGGTGTCGTCGGCACCTTCAACGCCTGCAGCCAGACAGTGAGGTTCGGCGACGTGCTCGACGCCTGCGCGTCAACCGTGGGCGGCGACGTCGAGCGTACCGCCGTGCCCTCGCGGTGGCTCGCCGAGCAGGGCGTCGAGCAGTACATGGGGCCTCGATCACTGCCGCTGTGGTTTCACGAGCCGGCCTACCTGGGCTGGAGCGACCGCGACAGCTCGGCAGCGTATGCCGCCGGGATGCGCAGCCTACCGTTGACCGATCTCGTCTCGGCGGCACTGGAGTGGGAGCTGGAACGAGGACTCGGGCGGGTACGCCGAGCTGGTCTGAGCCCCGAGGAGGAGCGGTCTCTGCTCAGCGGTTGGAGCGTTGCCAAGCCCCAGTGACCTCACCGACCAGCCGGGTAGGGCACGAAAGGACGCCCCCAACGCCGTCTTCCCTCCACCCCGTCTTCGTGCCTTAGCGCGTGTTCGGTCGATGCTGGAGCAGTTCGGGTTCCGCTACCGCCGTTCCAGACACGTCGCGGTCAGCGGGACCAATCAGGACGCCGTGTGACGAGGAACATCGCCGCCACCAGGTCGGGTCGCCGTCGGGCGAGACCGAGCGCCAGGTAGCCACCGTACGACCAGCCAGACACCAGCACTGGACCCCCACCGGCAAGCTTCTCGAGGGACTCCTCGACCGCTGCCAGGACGGCGTCAGAGCTCGGCCCGACGGCGGGTGAGGCACCAGTGCCGGGCAGGTCCATGTAGACGCGACGCACGCCGGACCGGGCGGCGAGCCCGGGCTCGTACGACGCAGCCATCGCGACATGGTCAAGGCCGTACGCCGGCAGGACGACGAGCGGAGCACCCTCGCCGACGCTGGTGCAGGAGAGTATCAGTGCACCTTCGCCACGATCTCGGCTGCCCGAAGGGCCGCTGACCGGCTGACGTCGAGGTGGGTGACCATCCGTACGACCCGGGGTCCGACCGCCGAGACGAGAACTCCCTCCTCACGGCAGCCCGCCACCAGTCCGGGAGCGTCGTCCGTGCGCACCACGACGATGTTGGTGTCGACCGTCGCCGGGTCCACACCGGCCGCATCGGCGATCAGCTGAGCATGGACGTGGTCGTCGGCGAGTCGCTCGACGTGGTGGTCGAGGGCGTACAGCCCGCCTGCGGCGAGTACGCCGGCCTGCCGCCAGCCGCCGCCCAGCCGCTTGCGCCACACCCGTGCCTCCGCGACGGCGTCCGCCGAGGCGAGCATCAACGAACCGACCGGGGCGCCCAGTCCCTTCGACAGGCACACGCCCATCGTGTCTGCCACCGCGCCGAGCTCGCGAAGTCCGACACCCGTTGCCACGTGGGCGTTCCACACCCGGGCGCCGTCGAGATGGACGCCGATGCCGAGGCGTCGCGCCCGCGCCTGCAGCCCCTCGAGCCGCTCGACAGGCTGGACCCTGCCGCCGGCGAAGTTGTGGGTGTTCTCCACCGACACAGCCTTGGTGGCCACGAAGAACGGCCCCAGGTCGGGCGCGACCAGCGCTTCGATCGCGTCGAGATCGGCGTACCCGTTGGGATCGGTCCACGTCCGCATCGTCAGACCCGTGACGGCTCCGTGCGCACCGAGCTCGGCACGGGCGATGTGCGCCGATGACTCGCACAGGATCTCCTCTCCCACGCCGACAAGCGCGCGCACGGCGAGCAGGTTGGCCAGCGAGCCGGTGACGGTGAACAGCGCCGCCTCGAACCCGAACAGCTCCGCCACCCGCTCCTCGAGCCGGCGCACGGTGGGATCCTCGCCGTAGACGTCGTCCCCGACCTCCGCTGCCGCCATGGCTGCGCGCATGCCCTCGGTCGGCGTGGTCACGGTGTCGCTGCGCAGATCGATCATCACGACATCATCACCTGCCGACACCACCCGGCCCGACCCGGTCCGCCGGTACGTCGACTCGCGTCGCGCCGATGTCAGTCGCGACTGACGCGTAGCATCTCGGCCACGAGGAATGCCAGCTCGAGGGACTGGGTGCGGTTGAGCCGGGGATCGCACACCGACTCGTAGCGGTGCCTCAGCCCGGCCTCGTCGAGGGCCTCTCCGCCTCCGATGCACTCGGTCACGTCACCACCGGTCAGTTCGACGTGCATGCCACCGGGCCAGGTGCCGAGCGCCCGGTGCACCTCGAAGAACCCACTGACCTCGTCGATCACGTCGTCGAACCGCCGCGTCTTGTAACCAGTCGATGTCTCGAACCCGTTGCCGTGCATCGGATCGGTCACCCAGGCCACCTCGATGCCGGCCGCCGTTACCTTCTCGATCAGCGTCGGCAGTACGTCGCGGATCTTGGCCGCACCCATCCGGGTGATGAATGTCAACCGGCCCGGCTCGTTGCGCGGGTTGAGCTTCTCGGCGTACGCCTCCGCCTGGTCCGAGGTCGTCGTCGGACCGAGCTTGACGCCGATCGGGTTCTGCACCCGAGACAGCAGCTCGACGTGTGCCCGGTCGAGCTGTCGGGTGCGTTCGCCGACCCACAGGAAGTGTCCGCTGACGTCGTACGGCTGCTGGGTGCGCGAGTCGATGCGGGTCATCGCCTGCTCGTACTCAAGGATCAGCGCCTCGTGGCTGGAGTGGAACGCGACCCGGTGCAGCTCCTCGGACTCTGCGCCGATGGCCTTCATGAAGGCGAGCGCGCGGTCGATCTCGGCGGCCATCTGCTCGTACTTGGCGCCGACCGGGCTGGTGCGGACGAAGTCGGTGTTCCACGCGTGCATCTGCCGCAGGTCGGCGTACCCGCCCTGCAGGAAGGCGCGCGACAGGTTCAGCGTCACGGCTGACGCGTGGTACATCCGCACCAGCCGGTCGGGGTCGGGCAACCGGCTCTCGCGGGTGAACGGGTAGCCGTTGACGGCGTCGCCCCGGTACGCCGGCAGCGTCTCGCCGTCGCGTGTCTCGGTGTCGCTGGTGCGAGGTTTGGCGTACTGGCCGGCAATCCGTCCGAGCTTGACGACCGGCACGGAGGCGCCGTACGTCAGCACCACCGCCATCTGCAGCAGGACCTGGAGCTTGGCGCGGACGTTGTCGGCAGTCAACTCCACGAACGTCTCGGCGCAGTCACCGCCCTGGAGGAGGAACGCGCGGCCGGCCGCCACCTCGCCGAGCTGGGACTTGAGCTCGTCACACTCGCCGGCGAAGACCAACGGAGGCATCGTCCTCAGCGTCGCGACGGCTCGGTCGAGCGCGGGTCGATCCGGCCAGCTCGGCTGCTGCGCCGCGCCGAGGGACTTCAGCTCGTCCAGGGTGGGGATGCTCACTCGTCCAGGTTAGAGGCACCGCACCCGGCAACCTCGCCGGTGTCCGTCACCCAGCCCGTCAGGCGATCCCCCTTGCCGCGAATTGCGGGAGACCGCAGCGTGACATGCCGGTTGAGGCAGGCAGCTCCCCGCGAACGCGGGGGATCGGTCAGCCGAACAGGACCTCGGCCTCGGAGTAACGCTCCGGGTCGACGGTCTTGAGCGTGCCGGTGCCTTCGATCAGGTCGACGCGCACGATTTCGGTGCCGCGCAGCGCCACCATCTTGCCGAAATCGCCGTCGTGGACGGCCGCGATCGCGTGCAGGCCGAACCGGGTGGCCAGCCAGCGGTCGAACGCCGTCGGCGTACCGCCGCGCTGCGTGTGCCCGAGCACGACGGCGCGCGATTCCTTGCCTGTCCGGCGCTCGATCTCGCCGGCCAGCCGGTCGCCGATGCCACCGAGCCGCGGGTGCCCGAACGCGTCGATCTCTGCGCTCGCAGTGGCCATCGAGCCTTCAGCTGGCACCGCACCCTCGGCCACGACGATGATCGGTGCGTACTGGAGCTCGAACCGCTGCTCGACGAGCTTGCACACCTTCTCGATGTCGAACGGTTGCTCCGGGATCAAGATGATGTTGGCTCCGCCGGCGATCCCGCTGTGCAAGGCGATCCACCCCGCGTGCCGGCCCATCACCTCGACGACCAGCACCCGATGGTGCGACTCGGCCGTGGTGTGCAGCCGGTCGATCGCTTCGGTCGCGATGTTGACCGCAGTGTCGAAGCCGAACGTAAAGTCGGTCCCGCTCAGGTCGTTGTCGATCGTCTTCGGTATACCGACGACGTTGACGCCGAGGTTGGCGAGCTGAGTGGCCACCCCGAGGGTGTCTTCGCCGCCGATCGCGATCAACGCGTCGACACCGTTCGCGTTGAGGTTCGCAGTGATCTTTTCGACCCCACCCTCGACCTTGAAGGGGTTGGTCCGCGACGACCCGAGGATTGTGCCGCCGCGCGGCAGGATCCCGCGCACCTGCGGAATCCCCAGCTCACTCGTGACGTTCTCGAGCGGGCCACGCCATCCGTCCCGGAACCCGACGAAGTCATATCCGTACTCGCCTACTCCGCGGCGTACGACGGCTCGGATAACGGCGTTCAGGCCAGGACAGTCTCCGCCTCCGGTCAGCACTCCGACGCGCATCTGGTGATCTCCCTCAACTCAGTCGAGCAACAGGTCGGACGGTACGACGCCACCGCTCGCTCCTCGCCCCAGAGGCCACCGGGCGACACGTCACACCGAGCAAACCCTAGCCGCCAACTGCCGGCGCCAATCTCGCGGACCGGGGAGCTCGCTCACTTCACGGACAGCTCAACCCAACCGGCCAGCTGCCGCGACTCACCCGGCCCGCAGGTGCTGGTCGAAGTACGACTCGATCCGAGCCCAGGCGTCACGTGCGGACTCCGGCTCCGGGCCGACGTTTGTCACCTTCAGGAGTGGCTGCATCCACCTCGGCCCGGCTGGTCCGTCGTTGAGGAACGAGTGGCCCGCAGCCGGATACTCCTTGACGTCGTGCGGTACGCCGACCCGGTCGAGCGACGCCTCCAGCTTGCCCGCGGCACCCTTGAGCGCGCGGTCGCGGCCGCCGTAAGACGCCACGACAGGACAAGCGCCCGCGAGCGCCCCATCGGGATCGGACGGCACCACGCCATAGTTCGCCGCAGTGACCTTGTAGCCTCCCCCAGAGGCGACCATCAAGGCGAACCCGCCACCCATGCAGAAGCCGATCACGCCTATCTTGCCGGTGCAGTCGTCGGCGTCGACGAGCCATGCCCGGGCGGCCTCGATGTCGGTGAAGGACCGCCCCTCCCCTTTCTTGAGCGCCGCCAACGTGGCCCAGAGGCAACGCCGTGCGCCGCCATGCGTGAACAGGTCCGGCATCACCGCGAGATACCCCGCTGAGGCAAGCCTGTCGGCCTGTCGCCGCATCACGTCGTCCACGCCGAACGCCTCGTGGATGACCACCACCCCCGGCCACGGCCCCGGAGTCGAGGGGCGAGCGACGTATGCCGACAGCCGCTCCGACGTCCCCTCCACACTGGTCTGGGCTTGCAGGTCGATGTCTGTCATGGCGGTCCTCTCCGGCTGGTGTACCAAGGGCTCAGGGCGCAGTCCTCTTGCGCTTCATGTTCGAGCACCCGGACCGCAGCCGGCAAACGGCCAGTGCCAACGTACGCAGCAACCTGCCACCTGGCACTCGTGTGTTCTGGCAAGGTGGCACTCATGGGCCAGCCCTTCGGCACGATGCCGGCACGTTTCGACCCCGGCTTCCAGCCGTCGACCAAGGTCGCGATCGTCTTCCCGGGAGCGGGTTACTCCCCCGCTCACCCACTGCTGGAGTTCGGCCGCCAGTC
>JACCVZ010000019.1 GCA_013697905.1 Nocardioidaceae bacterium | reverse complement strand
TGGCCCATCGCAACGGAGGCGAACGCGGTGTACTCACCGTCGGTGCCGAACATCCACGGGTAGTCGGGCCATCCGGCGCCCAGCCACCTGGCGCGGGCGAGTCTGCCCTCCACGGGTGGGTAGCTCTCGCCGCGGTCCACCCAGCGCAGTCGCAGCCGGCGCGACTCCTGCACGGAGTCGGCCAGGTTCTGCTTGCTCCAGGTGAGGCTGCGCTGGAGAAGCCGGTCGCCCGGCAGCGACACTGCGCTGCGTCGGTTCACCTGGGAGCGGGCGTTGATCTTGCGCTGCAGCAGGGCTCCGCCCCGGTTTACGACGTTTTGGTACGTCGTTCGCGCCATGGCGGGCCCGCGGTCGGACCCGGCGACGGCGAACCACACCGTGACTGGGTGGTCTGCGGGGACGCGGAGGTGGTAGCGCAGCTGCCCACCGGTGCCTTTGCCGTACGCCGTGTCGTCACAGCGAGGTGGCGCGGGGTCTGACTCCGGACCCGACGCCGGGCAGATGACGGCGGGGTCCTGGGGGCCGCGGTGGTTGGGGCCAAGGCTGATGCTCGTCGGGGTCAGGCTGCTGCCAACCACGGCGGCCCAGTCGTGGGCGCCGACTGGGCTCGAGGCGCCGGCCCGCTCGCGGAACACCAGCGTCTTGCCCGCTACCGAGCCAGAGTCCTGCTTGTTCACGGTCAGCTGACTCGGAGTGGTTTCACCCCACGGGTAGCTCAGCATCAGCTCTGAGTGTGCGTCCATGGCGAGCGGCACGCGTTGGTCAGATTCGCTGCGGAAGGTCAAGCCGATGAGACCGGCCCGTGGCCCGTCGGGGATGACGTCGGTGCGGTGCACGGTGAGGCCGTTGCGGGCGGCGTACTCCGTGCGGGTGTAACCCCAGCCACTGGCGAACTTGCGCGCGGCAATGCCGTCGCCAAGCCACTCACCGTCAACCCGGAACCAGATGCCGTCGAGCAGCTTGATCGGCGGGGTCCAGAAGCCGCCCATCTCGCCGCGGGTGTGAAAGCCCATCGCCGGGTAGAGGCCGTCCTCGGTCCAGGTCGAGTAGAAGCGGTGGCCGATCACCACAGCCCGGCGGTCGTCGAGCCGAGTCGTCGTGGTCAGCTCTGGGCTGCGCGGCAGACGCGTGGCCGCGAGATCAGCAGCCTTGACGCCGGCGAAGGCCGCGACGCTCCGAGCCCCCGACGACGAGGGGGCAGCCACCCCGGGCGTGGCAAGCGCCCCTGCTATCAGAATCGTCGCGGTGATACCCACACTGGAGCGAAGTGCGCGCATGACGCCTCCCTTGTCCCGTTGTCAGCGCGTTGCGAACCACCGGACTCAGCGCCCAGAGCAACCCGATTTGATCTGATCGTTCTACCGCACTGGCAAAGCACCTGACAAGGCGCGGCCCTTGGACGAGCAGCAGGGCGAAGCTGAACCAGCATGCAGCAGTGGCGCCATGGACGGGCTCCACTGGGCTGCGAAGGGGGTGGCGCCAGCCCATCCTGCGAACCTAGGACTGGCCGGCTTGTTCGTGTGTGCTGGCTGCGTCCGGCGGCGTAGGCTGGAACCAACTTCGCTCGAGGGGTGGTACCCACAAGATGAAGGATGTCCTCGACCATGTGCGCCGACGACTGACCGGTCGGGTGGGGCGCGCGGCACCGGACCCGTTTCAGACGCTGGAGCTGCAAGCGCGGCTCAGCCGTCTCGCAAGGCGGATGGAGACGCTCGGAGGCGAGCCCACCCCGCGCTTCGCGCGAAGGCACCACGGCCAAGCCGCGACTCGGGCCTACGACCAAACACTGACGGAAGCCTGCCTTCTGGCAGGGCTTCCAGTTACGCAGGTCGACAGTCCGTGTAACCGGCTGCTGGCGGAGGCGAGCCTGCTGCAAGCCGGCTGGACCTGGTGAGTCGGTAACCACGCCGCAGTACAGCCGCAATCCGGAGTAGGCAGGGTGTCGTACACCTGGCGAGCCACCTTCGGGCATCAGGAACGGCGGCGAGCACCGCCTCGCGCCAGCGCCAGCCAGCACCTGGGTAGTGTCGCATGAGGAGCGGTCCTTGCTGTCACGCCAGACCGCGGTCTTACCGTTTCGCCACCAATGGGCGTTCGGTCATGAGCCTTACTCTCCTGATGGGTTCAAGAGGTTTTTGCTTCATATTGCTCCAGATCTTGCTTTCGGAGCGCTTGCAGCGAAACAGCGTCTGACTGCATCTTTACGGTGGAGCTGAGGGGACTCGAACCCCTGACCCCCTCCATGCCATGGAGGTGCGCTACCAGCTGCGCCACAGCCCCGCGTCGCGGTCCCGCCGGTATTGGCCCGGTGGGCCTGCCGAGTTTAGCCAACGGCCACACGCAACGCGAACTCGGCTCCGGCGCAGCTTCGCGTCGGCGGTGAGGGCACGTTCGACTGGCCCAAGGGACCCGCCGAATTATCCCAAACCCAGTGGGGGAGAACCAGAAGCCGACGTCACTGCTGTACCGGATCGTCGTCGAGGCTCACCGGCTCGGGCAAGGTCTGCGCGTTGTAGTCGACGATCTGCCAGCCGTAACGGTGGTGCTGCTCGAACACGGTCCACGCGCAGTTTGCCATGCCGGCAAGCATCTCGCGTAGCTGGGCAGGAACGCCGAAGAACGCCAAGATGCCGGTCCGCAACGATGCCCCGTGTCCAACGAGGATCCCGGTGTCGCCCGGCTGCACGGCCTCGGCCGCCTCCCCCAGCACCGCGAGCATCCGCTCGCGCACCTCGGTCGTCACCTCGGCCCCGGGAACCCGGACGTCTTCGTCGCCGGCCGAGTAGGCGGCGTACTGCTCGGGAAAGCTGGTCAGGAACTCGCTGCGCGTCAAGCCCTGCCGGTCGCCGACGTCGTACTCCCGCAAGCGCTTGTCGAGGACCAGCTGCTGTCCGGTCAGCACGACGATCTCCTGTGCCGTCTCGCGCGCCCGGGCCAGGTCGCTCGACCAGACGAACGCCGGACGGTACGACGCCAGCAACGGGGCTGCCCTGCGTGCCTGCAGCACACCCACCTCGTCGAGGGAGATGTTGGCGTGGCCCTGTGCCTTGCCGACCTTGTTCCACTCGGTGCGCCCGTGCCGCAGCAGGACCAGGCGCCGTGGAGTCGTCGCGGGGTCTGCCAGGGGAATCACGCCGAGGTCTCGCTGCTGCCCGCTGCGCCCGCGGCCCCCTGGCCGCTGCTCACCGACTCCGGCAGCGTGATCGTCGGGCAGTCACGCCAGATCCGCTCCAGCGAGTAGTAGATCCGCTCCTCCTCGTGCTGCACGTGCACGACCACGTCGCCGTAGTCGAGCAGCACCCAGCGCCCGTCACGCTCGCCCTCCCGGCGTACAGGCTTGGCGCCCACGTTGCGCAGCAGGGCCTCGATCTCGTCGACGATCGCCTTGACCTGTCGGTCGTTCGGCGCCGAGCACAGCACGAACGCGTCGGTGATGAAGAGGCGCTCCGAGACGTCGAAGGCGATGATGTGCTCGGCCAGCTTGTCCGAGGCGGCCTGAGCCGCGATGGTCACGAGCTCGATGGCCCGGCCTGTTGCTGTCACTGTGAGGCGCCTTCTGTGTGCGTGGATGGCGTGCTGCTGGAGGGCTTGTCAGGCTGGTAGAGGCCGCGTTTGGCGATGTACTGCACGACGCCGTCCGGCACCAGGTACCAGACCGGCTCGCCTCGGTGCGCCCGCTCCCGGCACTCGGTGGACGAGATGGCCAGTGCCGGGATCTCGAGAATGGTCACCCGGTCCGTCGGCAGCCCTGCCAGCGTCGTGGCGTCGATCGTCGTACCGGGTCGGGTGCAGCCGACGAAGTGGGCGAGCTCGAAGACCTGCGCGGCGTCGTGCCAGGTGAGGATCTGGGCCAGGGCGTCGGCACCGGTGATGAAGAACAGCTCGGAGCCCGGGCGGAGCGCGTGCAGGTCGCGGAGGGTGTCGATGGTGTACGTCGGGCCACCCCGGTCGATATCGGCCCGTGAGACGGAGAACCGGGGATTGGAGGCCGTCGCCACCACGGTCATCAGGTAACGCTCCTCGGCGGCCGACACGACCCGGTCAGACTTCTGCCAGGGTTGACCGGTCGGGACGAAGATGACCTCGTCCAGGTCGAATCCGGCCTGTACCTCCGACGCGGCGACGAGGTGACCGTGGTGGATCGGGTCGAACGTGCCACCCATCACTCCGACGCGGCGACGACGGTCCGGCTCCCTCAACGCTCCCCCACCGGCGTCCCCCTCATCGGGTGTGCTCAGCCGTCACGGGTGCGGTCGTCCCTTGCCGAACATGAGCAATCCGAGCATCACCAACATCAAGAGGACGAACGTGCCCAGGCCGAAGAAGACCGGGTCGACGGGCAGGTCGCGCAGCTCTTCGGCCGCGAGGAGGTTCAGAGCCATGTGTCCGAGGATATCGGTCCCGCCGGGGCGCTTGCGCCTGAGGCTGATGCCTGTGTTCGGCAGGCGCCCATCTCCGCTGGCTCAGACGGGTCATCCGTCACGGCCGCACCTGACCGTCACCGGTGATGACGTACTTCGTCGACGTCATCTCCTGGAGTCCCATCGGGCCACGTGCGTGCAGCTTCTGGGTGGAGATGCCGATCTCGGCGCCGAACCCGAACTCGTTGCCGTCGGTGAACCGCGTCGACGCGTTGACCACCACTGCTGCCGCGTCGACCTGTGCAGCGAACCGTCGGGCCGCCTCCTGCGACCGGGTCACGATCGCCTCGGTGTGCCCGCTGCCGTAGCGGCGGATGTGGGCGACCGCATCGTCGAGCGAGCTGACCACCGCTACCGACAGGTCGAGGGAGAGGTACTCCGCGGCGTGGTCCTCGTCGGTGGCAGCGACGACCCGGCCGTCGACCCGGCGTACGGCGTCGTCACCATGCACGGTCACGCCTTCGGCGGTCAGCGCCTTGAGCACGCGGGGGAGGAACTCATCGGCCACGTCTGCGTGCACCAAGAGCGACTCGGCGGCGTTGCAGACGCTGGGACGATGCGTCTTCGCGTTGACGACGATGCGCTCGGCCATGTCGAGGTCGGCGGCTGCGTCGACGTACACGTGACAGTTTCCGACTCCGGTCTCGATCACCGGAACCGTCGACTCGGTGACGATGCGGTGGATGAGGTCGGCGCCACCGCGCGGGATCAGCACGTCGACAAGGCCGCGGGCCCGCATCAGGTGCCCGACGACCTCGCGACCGCCGGTGACGAGCTGGACCGCGTCCGAAGGCAACCCGACCGCTGCGATGGCATCGCGGAGCACCCCGACGATCGCAGCGTTGGAATGCGACGCCGACGACGATCCGCGCAGCAGTACGGCATTGCCGCTCTTCAGGCAGATGCCGGCGGCGTCGGCGGTGACGTTGGGGCGGCCCTCGTAGATGATCCCGATGACGCCGAGCGGCACGCGCAGCTGCCGCAGCTCAAGGCCGTTGGCGAGCATCGATCCACGCACCACCTCGCCGACCGGGTCCGGCAGCCTGGCGAGGTCGCGAAGCCCGTCCGCCATCGCCGTGACCCGCTCCGACGTCAGACGCAGCCGGTCGACCATCGCGTCCGACGTTGCCTTGGCCGACTGCTCGGCCAGGTCGAGGGCGTTCGCCTCGAGGAGGGCAGCAGTATGGTGCTGGAGGTGCTTGGCCATCGCCTCGAGAGCGGCATCCTTCTGCGCGCGAGGCGCGGTAGCCAGCGCGAGCGCGGCCTCGCGGGCACGGCCAGCGGCGGAGTGCACTGCCTCTTGCGTCATACGTCCAAGGGTACGGCGGGTCGGTGTCGACCGTTGTCGCTGTCTCAACCGGGCAGAGTGCCGGCTGGAAGAAGCAGATGTGCCGGGTCAACGCGCATATGTGCCGGGTCAACGCGCATATGTGCCGGGTCAACGCGCAGATGTGCCGGGTCAACGCGGCATATGTGCCGGGTCAACGCGAGGGGCTAGAAACGGCGGGGGGTGACGTTGGCTTGAGACAACGGCGTGATGACGTGGCGGGACTGCCAGGTCTCCTGCTCGACAACTTCGAGCCCGACCACCTTCCACGCGGGCAGTCCGGCGGAGTCCCGGTGCTCGTTCCACAACCGCAGCGCGAGCGAAGCGGCATCGACCATCTCCTCGGCCTCCTCCCAGTACTGGAGCTCGGCGCGTCCCTCGTCATACCGGACCGAGTGGATGAAGGGCCGCTCGGCCTGCAGCGCGCGCAACGCGTCGTGCAGCTTCGACGAGCACTGCGTCTCGCCGCCGACGGTGACGATGACGTGCCACAGGTGCACGGGCTGCTCCACAAATGCTCCTGCTTTCGATCGGACCCAAGCCTCAGACGTTTCGCTCACAGTGTGGTCGACATCTCGGCCTCTGAGACAGCAAACCGTGAAACTGCCACGAGGCGTCTCCGACGCAGAACCTCGTCAGAGGAGCACCAGGTGGTCGCGGTGCACCAGCTCGCGCTCGTACCCGTCGCCGAGCTCGGCCACCAGTTCGTGGGTTGTCCGCCCGAGCAGCCTCGGGACCTCGTCGGCGTCGTAGTTGACCAGCCCGCGTGCCACCACCGTGCCGTCGGGACCCACCAGATCGACCGGCTCGCCCGCCGCGAAGGACCCCTGTACGCCGACGACGCCGGCCGGCAGCAGCGACGTGCCCCGAGTCAGGACGGCGGTGACAGCTCCCTCGTCCAGCACGAGCCGACCCTGGGGCTCGGTGGCATGGGCGAGCCACAGCAACCGGGACGCCCGACGCTTGCCGGTGGGCGCGAAGCGGGTGCCGACGTCGGCCCCGGCGAGCACCTCGGAGACCTGGTCGGCGCGGGCCACGAAGGCGGTGATGCCGGCCTCGGAGGCGATCCTGGCCGCCTCGATTTTGGTGACGACTCCCCCGGTGCCGAGTGGCCCGCCCGCGCTGGTCTCGATGTGGGCCACATCGTCACCGCTGGAGACGACGCGCAGTCGAACCGCGCCAGGGTGCGACGGCGGCCGGTCGTAGACGCCGTCGACGTCGGAGAGCAGCACGAGGGCGTCGGCATGCACGAGGTGCGCGACCAGTGCGGCAAGCCGGTCGTTGTCGCCGAACCGGATCTCCGACGTGGCGACCGTGTCGTTCTCGTTGACGATCGGAAGCACACCGAGCTCGAGCAGCTTGGCGAAAGTCCGGTACGCGTTGCGGTAGTGCCCCCGCCGCGTCACGTCGTCGGCCGACAGCAGCACCTGTCCGACCCGGATGCCGTGCCTGGCGAAGGCGTCGGTGTAGCGGTGCACGAGCAGACCCTGACCGACGCTTGCCGCCGCCTGCTGGCGCGCCAGGTCTCGAGGACGACGCTGGAACCCGAGCGGGGCAAGGCCGGCCGCGATCGCGCCCGACGACACCAGCACGACCTCGACACCACGCGAGCGGGCATCTGCCAGCGCGTCGACGAGAGTCTGCAGGCGTGCGCCGTCGATCCCCTCACCGGTCGTGGTGAGCGACGACGAGCCGACCTTGACGACGACCCGCTTCGCCTGCCGAACCTCCCCCTCGTCGTACGGCGTCGTCATCGGCCCTCGAGGCGGGGATCCTGACCCCGTCGACCGAACAGCGTCTCGGCGCCGGCCTGTACGTCGGGGTCGAACTCGAACACCACGGCGTTGTCGTCGTCGCCGATCACCACGTCGTCCCCGACCTCGGCACCGAGCTTCATGAGGCGTTCCTCGACGCCGAGCCGGTTCAGCCGGTCAGCGAGATAGCCGACCGCCTCGTCGTTGGTGAAGTCGGTCTGCTTGATCCACCGCTGAGGCTTCTCACCGCGGACGTGCCAGCGGCCCTCGAGCTGCCGGATCGTGAACTCCTCGTCTCCTTGGCCGGCCGGCCGCAGCACGATCCGGGTCGGTGTCACCTCGTCCGACGAGATCCGCGACTCAGCCACCAGACCTCCCATGGCGAAGGTCAGCTCACGCAGACCCTCACGGCTGGCCGCCGAGATGGCGAAGACGCGGTGACCGCGGGCCTCGAGCTCCGGACGGACCATCTCGGCGAGGTCGCGGGCTTCGGGGACGTCGATCTTGTTGAGCGCCACCAGCCGTGGCCGGTCATCGAGGCCGCCGTACGCGCGCAGCTCACCCTCCATCACGTCCAGGTCGCTGAGCGGGTCGCGGCCAGCTTCAGGGGTCGCGCAGTCGATGACGTGCAGCAG
>JACCVZ010000017.1 GCA_013697905.1 Nocardioidaceae bacterium | reverse complement strand
AACTGGCTCAGTCCGACCCCCACGAGCTCGCCGCGCAGCTGGGTCCGACGATGGGGCCGTGGTACCGGCGGCTCGCTCGAGGCGTCGACCCCTCGCCCGTCGACGGCACGCCCTACGTCGCCCGTGGGCACGGCCGGGAGACCACCTTCCAGCAGAATCTAACTGACGCGGCCGAGGTGGCGGCCGAGGTACGCCGGCTCGCCGAGCAGGTCGCCGACGACTTGCGGCGCGAGGGGCGGCCGGCCGTTCGCGTCGGCCTCAAGGTGCGCTACGCGCCCTTCGAGACGCACACGCGCAGCATGACCCTCGCGTCGCCTACGGGGGAGGTCGCAGACATCACTGTGGCAGCGTTGAGTCTGGCGTCGAAGCTGGACCCCGAGCGCTCAGTGCGGCTGCTCGGTGTGCGCGCCGAGATGCTCGAGCCGCGGGCAGCACAGTCGGCTGACGGTGTCGCACTTGAGTCTTGTCACGACGACAATTAACCTGGGGCGATGGCCTACACGTCTGAGTACCCGCCGTTCTTCGTCACCGTCGACGGTGTCGTGCTGACGATCCGCAACGATGCCCTCTGTGCTCTCGTGGTGACCCGGGGCGGGGAACCGTTCCGAGGCCGGCTGGCGTTGCCCGGCGGTTTCGTGGACATCGACGAGGACCTGGGCGTGGCGGCGGTGCGGGAGCTGTCCGAGGAGACCGGAATCTCAGTCCAAGGCCTCCATGTCGAGCAGCTCGCGTCGTACGGCGCACCCGACCGCGACCCTCGGCACCGCACAATCTCCATCGCCTATCTCGCAGTCCTTCCCGATCTCCCGGAGCCGGTCGGCGGCGACGACGCGTCGGATGCGCACTGGCACCGGGTCACTTGGCTGCTCGCCCGCAAGGACCGGTTGGCCTTCGACCACCGCCAGATCCTCCGCGACGGCGTCGAGCGTGCCCACGCCAAGCTCGAGTACACCGCCCTGGGCACATCGTTTTGCGAACGGGCATTTACGATCGCCGAGCTCCGCCGTGTCTACGAGGTGATGTGGGGTGTCGAGCTCGATCCGGGAAACTTCCATCGCAAGGTGACCGGCGTAGCGGGCTTCGTCGAGCCCACGGGGAGGAAGGCGAGCCGAGGCACCGGTCGTCCGGCCGAGCTGTACCGGCGAGGCCCGACAGCGTCGCTGAACCCGCCGCTGACCCGGGCCACGCTGGGGTAGCAGCCAGCTCCGCCGGCGACCTGACCGCCATCCCGAGGCTCCCTACTTTCGAGTAACATGGGCTCGGATTGATTCATCAGGGCTTTCGACGTGAGGACCGACGTGACCGACACTCAGACCCCCCAGCGCGACGTCAGCGAGCGTGAGGCCCGTGAGGTCGCGGAGGCGGCCCGGCAGACCGAGTGGACGCGGCCGAGCTTCGCCAAGGAGCTCTACCTCGGCCGGTTCGACCTCTCGCTCATCCACCCGCATCCACGCGCCAAGGCCGACGACGTCGGACGCGGAGACGAGTTCCTCGCCCGGCTTCGCGCCTACTGCGAGACGCTCGACGGTGGCCAGATCGAGCGCGAGGCGCTGATCCCCGACGAGTACCTCAAGGGGTTCATCGAGCTCGGCGTCTTCGGTATGAAGATCCCGCGTGAGTACGCCGGGCTGGGCCTGCCGATGTCGTACTACGGCAAGGCGCTGATGCTGGTCGGGTCGGTGCATCCGAGCATCGGTGCGCTCGTCTCGGCGCACCAGTCGATCGGCGTGCCGGAGCCCGTGAGGATGTTCGGCACCGAGGCGCAGAAGCAGGAGTACCTGCCGCGGTGCGCACAGGGAGCGATCAGCGCGTTCCTGCTCACCGAGTCCGATGTCGGCTCCGACCCCGCCCGGCTCGGGACGACGGCGACCCCGACCGACGACGGGTCGGCGTACCTGCTTGACGGTGTCAAGCTCTGGACCACCAACGGCGTGATCGCCGAGCTGCTCGTGGTGATGGCCACTGTGCCCAAGCACGAGGGCGGGCGGGGTGGCATCACGGCGTTCGTCGTCGAGGCCGACGCCGAAGGCGTGACGGTCGAGAACCGCAACGCATTCATGGGCTTGAGGGGTCTCGAAAACGGCGTCACGCGCTTCCAGCAGGTGCGGGTGCCCGTCGAGAACCGGCTCGGCAGTGAGGGCCAGGGGCTGAAGATCGCGCTGACGACGCTCAACACCGGCCGGCTGTCGATTCCGGCGATGTGCACCGCCGCCGGCAAGTGGTGCGTCAAGATCGCCCGCGAGTGGTCCGCCGAGCGGGTCCAGTGGGGCAAACCCGTCGGGCAGCACGAGGCGGTGGCGACGAAGCTGTCGTTCATGGCCGCGACCACGTTCGCGCTCGAGGCCGTCTTGGACCTGTCGGCCCAGCTCGCCGACGCCGGCACCAAGGACATCCGCATCGAGGCCGCACTCGCCAAGCTGTGGTCGAGCGAGATGGCCTGGCAGATCGCCGACGAGCTGGTACAGGTCCGCGGCGGCCGCGGTTTCGAGACCGCCGACTCACTGGCCGCCCGTGGCGAGCGGGCCGTGCCGGCCGAGCAGGTGCTGCGTGACCTGCGGATCAACCGGATCTTCGAGGGGTCGTCTGAGATCATGCGACTGCTGATCGCCCGTGAGGCCGTCGACACGCACCTGGCCGCTGCGGGTGACTTGGCGTCGCCCGACGCCGACACCGCCGCCAAGGCAAGAGCCGCCGTCAAGGCCAGCGGCTTCTATGTCCGGTGGCTGCCGAAGCTCGTGGTGGGCAAGGGCATCGTTCCCACGTCGTACGACGAGTTCGGTCGCCTCGCCAAGCACCTGCGCTATGTCGAGCGCGCGTCGCGCAAGCTCGCCCGCCAGACGTTCTATGGCATGAGCCGGTGGCAGGCGGGTCTCGAGCACCGCCAGGCGTTCCTCGGCCGCATTGTCGACATCGGTGCCGAGCTGTTTGCGATGGCTGCGACCTGCTCCCGTGCGGAGATGCTGCGCGCTGACGAGCCGCGGCGCGGCGAGCCCGGGCAGGGGGAGACGGCGTACGAGCTCGCCGATGTCTTCTGCGCCCAGGCGCGACTCCGGGTGGAGTCCTTGTTCGACGCGCTGTGGAGCAACACCGATGTTGCGGACCGCCAGCTTGCGCGACACCTGCTCGACGGCGACCTGGGCTGGCTCGAAGCCGGTGTCGTCGACCCGTCTGAGGGCACCGGGCCGTGGATCGCGCCCTGGACGCGGGAGGAGCCACCCAAGGCGAGCGTCGCCCGGCACTACCGGTAGGGACGAGCGCCTGAGGCTCGGTTGTTTCCCGGTTTGGACCAACGTTGTGCGTCATCCGGCCGAATCGTCGCAACCACGTACCGACATGGTTTGGTTGCCCGACGTGCGGTGCTGACGGCATCGCCGTGTTGGCGCCGCTGGAAGTACCTCACCTTCTGGACGTTGATGCACCACAATGGGTGCGTGTACGACGACTTCGTGGTCGCCCGCAACCCCGAGGAGGGCAGCACGCTGCCGTACCTCGTCCGGATCCCCTTGGCCGAGCGGGCGGTCGTGCTCAAGGTGCGCGAGACGTGGCCGCGCATGAGCAA
>JACCVZ010000010.1 GCA_013697905.1 Nocardioidaceae bacterium | reverse complement strand
CCGCGCCGACCACGATCGCGGCCTGGATCATCTGCGCCGTCGAGTCGGCGATGTCGTGGAAGATCAAGGTGGCGGTGATCAGCTGCATCAGCAGCGCTCCGGCGACCGTGCCGAGGATGCGCACCTGCCCACCCGACAGTGGTGTCCCGCCGATCACGACCGCGGTGATGGCTGACAGCTCCATCAACAACCCAAGCTTGGTGGGATCGCTCGCCTGGGACCGCGCGGCGAGCAGTACCCCTGCCACGGCGGCCAACAGTCCGCAGATGATGTAGGTGAGGATCAGCACGCGCTTGACCGGGATGCCGGCCAGCGCCGCCGCTCGCTTGTTGCCAACGACCGCGACGAGCTGGCGACCATACGTCGTCTTGCGCACCACGAAGGCAACGACGACGGCCAGCACGAACGCGACCAGAACCGTGTAGGGCAGCTTTGCGATGCTTCCGGTGCCCAGAGCGATGATGTCGGGGTCGCGGATCGTCTTGATCTCACCACCGACCAGGTTGGCCAGACCGCGGCCGGCCACCATGATGCCGAGCGTCGCGACGATGGGTTGTACGCCGACGTGCGCGACGAGGACGCCGGCGACAAGGCCGGTCGCCACGCCGCAGACCAGCCCGATCGCCAGCGCACCCGGTGCGCCGTAGCCGAGGTAGAGAGGGAAGACGGCGGCGGCCAGCGCCATTACGGCTCCTACCGACAAGTCGATGCCCTCGGTACCGATCACGAGCGCCATTCCGAGCGCGACGATGAGGACGGGAGCGACTTGAGTCAGCTGCAGCAGGAGCACTCGCTCGCTGGCGATGTTGTCGGTGAAGATCAGGTTGATGATGATGAGGGCGACCAGCGCGACGTAGACGCCCTGCCGTCGGACCAGGTCGGCGTACTCCCCGCGAGTGCGGGTGGGCGTTGTGTCGTCACCTCGCGGCGGCTCGTGCTCGTCCGCCTGGTCGGACTTCACGGTGGCGGTGTCGGCCATCGACTCAGACACCTCCCTTGTTGAGCGCGTCGTCGCTGTCGGTCGCTCCGACGGTGCTCGCCGGTGCGTCGTGCTCGGACTCGGCGCCACCGGCGAGCGCGGCGAGGAGCCTCGAGTTGGTCAGGTCGTTGCCGGAGAGCTCCTGAACGACGTGCCCGTCGCGCAGGACCACCACCTTGTCGGCCCCTTCGACAAGCTCGTCCATCTCGCTCGAGATCAAGACGACCGCCAACCCCTTCTCGGCAAGCTCGTCGATGAGGCCTTGCACCTCGCTCTTGGCACCAACGTCGATGCCGCGCGTGGGTTCGTCGAGCAAGAACACGGTGGGTTCGGTGCACAGCCACCTCGCCAGCAGCACCTTCTGCTGGTTGCCGCCGGAGAGCCGACCGACGAGCTGGCGGGGGCTGGACGCCTTAATCTGCAAACGCCGCATGAAGGTCTCGACGACCGCGTCGATCTTCGCCTCTGACACGATCCCCAGTCGCGACATCCGCGGCAGCACGGCGAGCGCGATGTTGTCGCGGACCGAGAGCTCCGGCACGATTCCCTCTGCCTTGCGGTCCTCGCCCAGCAGCGCGATCCCGGCCTTCAGCGCACCAGTCACGGAGTTGGACTTCACCGGCTGGCCGTTGACCGACACCTCACCGTGCTGCGTCTGCAGGGCGCCGTAGATCGCCTTGACGGTCTCGCTGCGACCGGCACCCAGCAGCCCACCCAGCCCGACGACCTCTCCCGGTCGTACGTCGAGGTCGACCGAGGTCAAGGTGTTACGGACATCGATGCCGCGCACCTTGAGCGCAGGCTCGCGGCCCTGAAGGTGGGAATCTCCGAACTCGGTTGCGCCACCGCGCTGAACCTCGTCGACCGAACGCCCCAGCATGTGAGAGACGAGCTGCAGTCGTGTCAGTTCGTCCATCGGGCCGTCGTGGACGTTCTCGCCGTCGCGTAACACGGTCACCCGGTCGCACAGTTCCCACAGCTCGTCGAGCCGGTGTGAGACGAACACCAGGCCGACGCCTTCGTCGCGCAATTCACGGGCCACCCGGAACAATGTGGCGACCTCGCGGCTCTCGAGCGACGACGTGGGCTCGTCCATGATGACGACCCGGCTCTTCGTCGAGACGGCACGAGCAAGGGCAACCATCTGCTGCGCGCCGAGGCCGAGGCGGCCGAGATCCTTGGTGACATCGGTGTGGATCTGCAGCCGCTCGCAGAGTGCTGCTGCCTGCTCGTTCATGGCCGCGACGTCGACGAGGCCGAAGCGGCCTCGTGGCTCGCGGCCGAGGAAGATGTTGCGGGCGACCGAGAGCAGGGGGACGAGGTTGACCTCTTGGTAGATGGTCGAGATGCCCTGCTGCTGCGCGTGCGCCGGGCTGTCGAACGAGACGTGGTCGCCGGTGTACAGCAGCTCACCACCATCCGGAGCGTAGACGCCGGTGAGCACCTTGATCAGCGTCGACTTGCCGGCACCGTTCTCGCCGACCAGGGCATGCACCTCGCCCGCGGCCACCTGGAAGTCGACACCCTGCAGCGCGTGGACGCCGCCGAACGACTTCGTGACCGCGCGAGTCTCGAGTACCGGTCCGGCACTGGTCGACATCGGGGAAGTCTCTGCAGTGGCGTTCATGCAGCGTCGCTCCCCAGGTCCGGCGTGCGGCGCACGCGGCGTCGGTGGTAGTGGACCATTCTGCCGTCTCGACAGCAGATGTGGTACGCCCGCGGGCGAGGACTCAGGCCCTCACCCGCGGGCGGTCGTCACGCTCAGAACGCGTTCGGCAGCTCTGACTCGGCGTTGTCCGGCGTGTACTCCTTGTCCTCGATGATGACGTCCTCAGGGATCGCCTCACCGTCATAGAACTTCTGTGCGGTCGCGAAAGCCAACGGTCCAAACCTGGGGTTGGACTCGATGACGCCGTTGTACTTGCCGTCGGCCAGCAATTGCACGGCGTCGCGGGTGCCGTCGATCGAGATGATCTTGATGTCGGTGCCCGGCTGCAGCCCGGCGGATTGGATGGCTGTGGCGGCGCCGACGCCCATCTCGTCGTTCTCTGCGTAGATGGCGCTGATCTCTGGGTTGGAGGCCAGCAGCTGCTCCGTCACAGCCTGGCCTTCGTCGCGGGCGAAGTTGCCGGTCTGCTCCGCGACGATCTCGATGTCGGGGTACTTGGCCGAGACCTGGTCCTTGAAGCCCGATGTGCGGTCGTCGGTGACGTTGTTGCCTGACGAGCCGAGCAGGATGGCGACCTTCGCCTTCTCCCCGGTGGCGGCGGCAAGGGCATCGGCCGCACGCTTGCCTTGCTCCTTGAAGTCGGAGCCGAGGAAGGCGATGTAGTCCGAGCAGGGTTGGTTGGTGACCTTGCGGTCGATCGTGAGGACGGGGACGCCCTTGTCCTTGGCGGCGTTCAGGGCGGGGTCCAGACCGTCGGAGTTGACCGGTGCGACGATGAGGAACTCAGCGCCCTGATTGAGCATGTCCTGGATGTCGGAGATCTGCTTGGGCAGCTCGGCGTTGGCATTCGTCACAAGCAGCTTCTTAACGCCGACCTTCTCCGCCTCATCCATGATGGACTGCGTTTCCGCGGCGCGGAAGGCCGCAGTGTCTGGCTCGCTCTGGGAGAAACCGACCACCGCGTCCGTCAGGTCGATCTTCTTGGCGCCGTACTTGTCCAACGTGCAACCCGAGCCAGAGTCAGCGGTGGCCTCCGGCGACTTCACAACCTGCTCCCCACCTCCGCTCCCCGTCGGCGTGCTCGAGCCGCTGTCGGTGCCGGAGTTGGTGCAGCCGGCGAGCACGATCGCGACCGCGCCTCCGAGCGCGAGGGCCCGGACCAGGGGCCGCTTCGTCGTCCGTGTCATCGGGTTTCTCCTAGCGTCGAGGGTGATGAGGGTGACGGGTCGCGGCGCGGCCGACGGCGCACCGGTGGAGCTGAGACCTGAGTCACACATGATGTGGACATAATCCAACACGATCAAACAGCAATGCGCAACATGTCCGTAACGTTTCCCCCAACGGTCCAAGCTTTGCGGCCCGGTAGTAACCAGGGGTCGGGCTCGACCGTGATGTGTTCGCAGACGGTGATGAAGCCGTCAACAATCGCGCAGGAAAGTTTCACAGCAGCACACAATTTCGCTCCGAGCCGGCCGCCGCCGACAGCCGAGCCGTTGTCGGCAAGGTGTCGAGCCGGTTGAGTTCAGCTGGCGGGCGGATCTGTCGCGGCAGCTTCGCTGGAGGACGCCGTGCCAGGCGCAGCGGCGGTCGCGCCCGAGCCAGTGGACGCCGCCACGACTCTGATCCTGGCGATGCGCCGACCGTCGAGCTCGGTGACGGTGAGGGTGTGCCCGTCGAAGCCGGCCGACTCCCCCACGTCGGGCACATGCCCGAGCTGCTGCACGATGT
>JACCVZ010000008.1 GCA_013697905.1 Nocardioidaceae bacterium | reverse complement strand
GGAGCTCGGTGCGCACGGGATCGCCGAGTACCGCGAGACCAAGCACATCTGGCACAACGTGCGCCCTCAGGTCCAGCGCTGGTTCGGCGGCAGCTGATGGCCGAGACGGACACCGGGTGGGACTTCGTCCTCGTCGGTGGGGGCTCCGCCGGGTGTGCCCTGGCCAACCGGCTCAGCGCCGACCCCTCGACGTCGGTCCTCGTGCTCGAGGCTGGGCACTCCGACTTCAAAGTCGACCCCTTCATCCACATGCCCGCGGCGCTGCCGTTCCCGATCGGTAGCCGTTTCTATGACTGGCGCTACGAGTCCGAGCCGGAACCGTATATGGGCGGTCGCAAGATCTTTCACGCCCGTGGCAAGGTGCTCGGCGGTTCAAGCAGCATCAACGGGATGATCTTCCAGCGCGGCAACCCGCTCGACTACGAGCGATGGGCGGCCGACCCCGGCATGCAGACGTGGGACTACCTGCACTGCCTGCCGTACTTCAAGAAGATGGAGACCTGCCTCGCCGGCGCGGACGCCTGGCGGGGTGGTGACGGGCCGTTGGTGCTCGAGCGTGGTCCGGCGCAGAACCCCTTGTTCGCCGCGTTCTTCGAGGCTGTGCAGGAGGCCGGCTACCCCCTGACCAACGACGTCAACGGCTACCGGCAGGAGGGCTTCGCGAGGTTCGACCGCAACGTGCACCGCGGCCGACGGCTGTCCGCCGCCCGTGCCTACCTGCACCCGGTGATGCACCGCAAGAACCTGAGCGTTGAGACGCTCGCGCACGTCACGCGGGTGACGTTCGACGGCTCGCGCGCCGTCGGCGTCGACTACCTGCGCGGCGGCCGCCTACGCCGGCACGCCAAGGCGGCGGAGGTCATCCTGTGCGGCGGTGCGATCAACACCCCTCAGCTGCTCCAGCTCTCCGGCATCGGGGACGCCGACCACCTGCGGCAGATCGGGGTTCCTTTCGTCCAGCACACGCCTGGCGTGGGGGAGAACCTGCAGGACCACCTCGAGGTCTACATCCAGTACGCGTCCAAGCAGCCGGTGTCGATCGCTCCGGGCCTGCGCTGGCGCAACCGTCCCAAGATCGCTCTCGACTGGCTCTTCTTCCGCAAGGGTCTCGGCGCGACCAACCACTTCGAGGGTGGCGGCTTCTGCCGCAGCAACGACGAGGTCGACTACCCGAACCTGATGTTCCACTTCCTGCCGGTTGCCATCCGGTACGACGGGTCCGCGCCCACCGAGGGCCATGGCTATCAGGTCCACGTGGGCCCGATGTACTCAGACGTCCGGGGCAGCGTCCGGATCACCACGCGAGACCCGAAGGCTCATCCCGCCTTGCGGTTCAACTACCTCTCTACCCCCAACGATCGGCGGGAGTGGGTCGAGGCGGTCCGGGTCGCACGTCATATCCTGACGCAGCCGGCGTTCGCGCCATTCAACGACGGCGAGTTGTCGCCTGGGCCCGGGGTGGCCACCGACGAGGAGATCCTGGCGTGGGTGGCCGCTGATGCCGAGACCGCGCTGCATCCCTCCTGCACGGCGCGGATGGGTGTCGACGACCTCGCGGTGACCGATCCCACCTCGCTGCGCGTGCATGGCGTTGACGGACTCCGTGTGGTCGATGCGTCCGTTATGCCGTATGTGACCAACGGAAACATCTACGCTCCTGTCATTATGGTCGCCGAGAAGGCCGCGGACCTGATCTTGGGCAGCACGCCGCTCCCACCCGCCGATGTCCCCTACTACCGTTACCGCGACGGGACGCCGCTGGAACCGCCTACGCTCGCGGCAGCTCACGAGAGTCGGGGCACCCCATGACGTCCACCGGCACTATCGACCTGGCCGAGTCCGCCCCGGCCGGACAAGCCGCAACGCTTACGGTCAAGGACCTCTGGAAGGTCTTCGGACCGCGGTCCGATAAGATCATCGGCTCGCCAGAGGCGGATCTTCCGCGGGCGGAGCTCCTCGAGAAGACCGGCTGCGTCGCGGCCGTGAAGGACGTCTCCTTCGACGTCGCTCCCGGCGAGGTCTTCGTCGTGATGGGCCTCTCCGGATCGGGAAAGTCCACCCTCGTCCGCTGCCTGACGCGGCTGATCGAGCCGACAGCCGGTCGGGTCGAGCTCGGTGGCGTGGACGTCGCGAAGCTGACTGCGCGCAAGCTCCGGGAGGTAC
>JACCVZ010000382.1 GCA_013697905.1 Nocardioidaceae bacterium | reverse complement strand
CGGCGGCGGCGGCTCACTGGTCGTCGTCGATGGGACCTCGATCGTCGTCGGTGCGACGTAGGTCGTGGACGGCGGCACAGATGTCGGACTTTCGCCCTGCAGCTCTACCGGCTCGGGGAATTGCGCGATGGGCGCCCCTTGCAGCGCCTGCTTCATGTACGCCGTCCAGGTCTCGGTGGGGTAGTCGGCGCCGAAGAATGTGTCGAGGTAGCCGTCGAGCGGGTTGTTGCCGTCGCCTCTGACGTACGTCACCGCAGTCGCGAGCTGTGGTGTGTAGCCGACGAACCAGGACGACGAGACGCGCTGCTCGCCGTTGGGCTGCAACGCCGTAGCGGTGCCGGTCTTGCCCGCCGCAGGCCGTCCTAGCTCACCTGCGTTGTAGCCGGTGCCGGCTTCGACCACCTGCTGCAGGGCGTAGCTGACGTTGCTCGAGACGGCCGGGTTGAAGACCCGCTCCACCCGCTCGTTGTGCTCGTAACGTAGCCCGCTCGAGTCGGAAACGGTGTCGATGACGTACCAGTCGGTGCGGCGTCCCTGCGCCGCGAACGTGGCGTAGGCATTCGCCATGTCCACCGGCTTCACCGTGGCGCTTCCCAGGGCGACGCCTGTGTTGGGGTTGAGGCCCGGCGCGTTGCGGGGGATTCCGGCGGCGGCAGCGGCCCCGATGATCTTCTCCGGTCCGTTCTCCATGCTCAAAGTCATGTCGATGTACGCGGTGTTGATCGAGTCCTCCGTCGCCTTGAGGAGGCTGACAGGGCCGTAGGAGAAGCCACCGGGTACGCCGGAACTCTCTCCCTCGTTGCGGACGGTGGTGTTGTCGGGGAGCGTGTAGGGCGAGTTGCCGTCGAAGGTGTCGGCGAGCGTGAAGCCGGCCTTCAGCCCAGCCGCCAACGCGAACGGCTTGAAGGTCGAGCCCGGCTGGCTCCCCCGGGTCGCGAAGTTGATCTGGTCCTGCGGTCCGTCACCGGTGTAGTTGCGACCGCCGATCATGGCGCGCAACGCACCTGTGCCGGGCTCGATCGACGCCAGCGCGATGTGCAGCTGCGGCTTTCCCGGCGGCCTGCTCTGTTTGACCGCTCTGACAGCGGCGCGATGGTCCTGCCAGTTCAGCGTGGTCACGACCTTGAGGCCACCACCGTTGATCTCGTCGTCGCTGAAGTCGAGCTCGCCCAGCTTCGACTGCACCAATGTGAGCAGGTAGCCGCGCTGGCCACCGTAGGCGTTGATGTCTTGGATCTCTGGAAGCCTGGGCAGCCTGCGCTCGAACATCGCTGCCTGCTCGGCGTCGAGGCTGCCACGCTCCACCATGCCGTCCAACACGTAGCGGTAGCGCTCGAACAGGGGCTCGCGGTTGGCCCTGGCGATGCCAGGGTCGAGCGTGCCCGGCGAGTTCAAGACTGCGGCGAGTAGGGCGCTCTCGCGGACCGTCAGATCCTTCGCGTCCTTATCGAAGTACGCCGAGGAAGCTGCCTGGATGCCGTACGCGCCACGTCCGAAGTAGATGGTGTTGAGGTAGCCCTCCAGGATCTGGTCCCTGCTCAGGGTGTCTCGCACCTTCACAGCCAGGAACGCCTCCTTGACCTTGCGCTGGTAGGTGCGCTCCTGCGAGAGGTACAGCACCTTCACATACTGCTGGGTGATGGTGGACGCGCCTTGGGTGCCGCTGTCGGAGCGAAAGTTGCTCCACGCCGCGCGCACGATGCCCTTGGGGTCGAGGCCCAGGTTGGTCTCGAAGGATCGGTCCTCAGCGGAGATGACCGCGTCCTGGATCGAATTCGGCATCTTCTCCAGCGGGATACTCTCGCGGTTCTGCAACGCGAACTGGCCGAGGACGTGCTTGCCGTCAGAGAAGTAGACGGTGGTCGTCTGGGCCTGGAAGTCCTTATTGGGGTCGGGGATGTCGATCATCTTGTACGTGATGTAGACCGCGATCGCCAGCGCGATCAGGCCAACGAACCCGAGGATCGCGCCCCACTTGGCCGTCTTCTTGGCCGCGTGCCGGGTCTTCGCCCACCCGGAGAGGTCACGCATCTTCACCTTGCCGCGCCTGCCAGCACCCTGACCAGAACGCCTCGCGGGTGGTGGCTGCTGGCTGCTCACAGGAGATCTCTCGGGCGGGAAGGGATGGGCACGCTTCAGGAAGGGTAGATCAGCGGCGCGGACGAGGCACGATCATCTCGGACTCGGCGACACTAGTCGTCATCCTCGACAGTGCGTTGCCGGCGAGGCGGTCTGCGCGCCACGCCATCGCCGACGACGTAGGACTCGACCAGGTGGTTCCAGCGGCACTGCCGGCAGACCTCGACGACGTAGGCGCGGATCTCACCGTACTCGTGGGCCATCGACTCGATCTCGCGACGCGACTTGATCCGGCCGGAGTACTGGCCGAGCTCATCGCCGAACACGTAGGACAGGTACCGCAGCTCCTGCTTGCGGCAGACCGGGCACGGGTGCGGCACCGGTTCACCATGGTGCTTGGCGGCGCGCAAGGTGTAGGGGTCGGCATCGCACACGTCGTCCATGGTGGCGGCGCCGCCTCCGAAAAGAGTCGCCAACACCGCCCGCCGCTGCAGCGAGTAGTCGATCACGGAGCGTTGTGACCACATCATCCTTCGAGCCTACGGACTTTCGCCTGGTAGCGTGATGATGTATCGTGACGATACGTGAGATCGATAGGTGTCGCCGAGATACCAAGGCAGGAGACAGGCCCCGTGGCCAAGCGTGGTGACGCCCTCGAACTGGCAGTCCTCGGACTGCTCCACGAGGCGCCGATGCACGGCTACGAGCTGCGCAAACGGGTGACGGCCCTGCTCGGCTGGGGACGAGTGCTCTCCTACGGGTCGCTGTACCCCTGTTTGAAGCAGATGCTGCGAGACGGCCTCATCACCGAGGACACCGCCCACCTCCAGCCGGCTGCACCCGCCGCTCGCGGTGGTCGGCGCGGAAAGATCGTCTACAAACTCACCGTCGGGGGCAAGGAGCGGTTCGCCAGGCTCGTGTCGGCGGCGGGACCGAGCGCGTGGGAGGACGACAGCTTCGGCGTCCGCTTCGCGTTCTTCGGCGCCACCAGCCGCGAGACGCGGTTGCGGGTCCTCGAGGGGCGTCGCAGCCGGCTCGAGGAACGGCTCGAAGGGGTGCGTTCCTCGCTCGCTCGATCGCGGGAACGCGTCGACACCTACACGTTGGAGCTGCAGCGCCACGGCCTCGAATCGGCCGAGCGCGAGGTGCGCTGGCTGACCGAGTTGATCGACACCGAACGTGTCGCACCGCCCCAGACCGGCGGCACCGACGTAACGGCAACAACCAGCAGCGACGGAACCCCGTCAGCTGCTAACAACTGGGAATGAAGGAGAGCCGAATGGGTTCGGTTCGGGTAGCCATCGTCGGCGTCGGAAACTGTGCGACGTCGCTGATCCAAGGTGTGGACTTCTATTGTGATTATTAAAATTCTGGAGTCGTCCCTGGACTGATGCATGTGCAGTTCGGCGAGTACCACGTGCGGGACGTCGAGTTCGTCGCGGCGTTCGACGTCGACGCGAAGAAGGTGGGATTCGACCTCTCTGAGGCGACCAACGCCAGCGAGAACAATACGATCAAGATCTGCGACGTGCCGCCGACCGGTATCACCGTGCAGCGCGGTCACACGCTCGACGGCCTCGGAAAGTACTACCGCGAGACCATCGACGAGTCCGACTTTGAACCCGTCGACGTCGTCCAGGTCCTCAAGGACTGCAAGGCTGACGTGCTGGTGTCGTACCTGCCCGTCGGTTCCGAGGACGCTGACAAGTTCTACGCGCAATGTGCCATCGACGCTGGCGTGGCGTTTGTCAACGCACTGCCCGTCTTCATCGCCTCCGACCCAGTCTGGGCGAAGAAGTTCGAAGACGCCGGAGTGCCCATCATCGGTGACGACATCAAGTCGCAGGTCGGCGCCACCATCACGCACCGCGTACTCGCCAGGCTCTTCGAGGAGCGTGGCGTCGTCCTCGACCGCACGTTCCAGCTCAACGTCGGCGGCAACATGGACTTCAAGAACATGCTGGAGCGCGACCGGCTGGAGTCCAAGAAGGTCTCCAAGACGCAAGCGGTGACCTCGAACATCTCCCACGATCTCGGCGCCAAGAACGTGCACATCGG
>JACCVZ010000346.1 GCA_013697905.1 Nocardioidaceae bacterium | reverse complement strand
TCGACTCGCGACAGGAATCGTTGCGCGTCGACGACGACCCGGGTGATCTCGGCATGCCCGACAGCGACTCCGTCCGGGTGATGGGCCACCACGAGGAACCGTGTCAGTCGGCCATCCACATGGTTCAGCTCGGCGCGCACCCTGACGGTGGCACCGATCGGGCTCGGCTTGAGGTGCTCCACGCTCATCCGCGTACCCACCGACGTCGCACCCTCGGCGAGGCTCCCGGCGAGCGCGTCGCACGTCGCGGCCTCCATCCAGGCGAGCAACCGCGGTGTCCCCAGCACCGCCAGGCCACCGGAACCGACTGCGATCGCGGTGTCTGCAGCAGCGACCACGTACGTCGTCTCAGCACTCGCGCCAGGCTGCGGGCCTGCAGGGGCCATCGGCGGTGTCCTCTCGTCATTAACGAGGGCGGGCCCTCGTCTGCGACAATAGGCGCCGCATCTGTTCGGCAACCAGGAGGACCCCCATGGGCAAGACTGGCCGTAAGCGCCGCGCTCGCCGCAAGAAGGGTGCCAACCACGGCAAGCGCCCCAACACCTGATCCCAGGGCATTGCCCGCAGAAGGCCCCGCCGGTCGAATCGGCGGGGCCTTTCGCATGCACAAGGAACGGTCAGTCCAAGTCGAGGTGTCGTCCCTCAGAGATCTCGACCTGCACGTGGCGGATCGACAGCTTGACCCGCTCGCGCAACTGCACCGGCGCGCTCTCGCGGCACGACCTTGCCACCAGCGCCTTCACCATCCGCTCGAGGTCGACTGCACGCAGGCAAGGTCCGCAATCGTCGAGGTGCTGTTGGATCTCGGCGCAGTCGGCGGTCTCGAGCTCGTCGTCGATGAATACGTAGACACGTTCGAGGATCACCGAGCAGTCGACCTCGTGGTGCTTGCCATTCATGGCGTCACCTCGGACTCGAGCTCGGCGCCACGGATCAAACCACGCTCGCGGGCGTAGTCGGCCAACAGCACCCGGAGCTGGCCGCGACCGCGGTGCAGCCGAGACATCACGGTGCCGACCGGCGATCCCATGATCTCGGCGATCTCCTTGTAGGCGAAGCCCTCGACGTCAGCGAGGTAGACCGCCAACCGGAAGTCCTCCGGGATCTGCTGGAGAGCCTGCTTCACGTCGCTGTCAGGCAGGTGCTCCAGCGCCAGCGCCTCCGCGGACTTCAGTCCGGAAGACGAGTGGGTCTCGGCCCGCGCGAGCTGCCAGTCCTCAATTTGCTCGGTCGGATCCTGAGCTGGCTGCCGTTGCTTCTTGCGGTAGGTGTTGATGAAGGCGTTGGTGAGGATGCGATAAAGCCACGCCTTGAGGTTCGTGCCCTCCTTGAACTGGTGGAAGGCGGCGAACGCCTTGGCATAGGTCTCCTGCACCAGGTCTTCGGCGTCTTGAGGGTTACGCGTCATCCGCATGGCGGCGGAGTACAACTGGTCGATGTAGACGAGCGCATCGCGTTCGAAACGTGCGGTGCGCTCCTCGACCGATTCTTCCAAGGGGTGTGTCATCACAGGCAAGGGTAGCGGCCACTCGCGCGACCCGATGTTGCCACAAAGTGTCGCCCGCTGGGACCGATCCCGAAGAGCCGGGCGCTGCGACGCTTCGGTGGCGATCATCCTGCCGGCCTCCTGGCGACGATGTTAACGGTCGGGCGGGCCCAGTGCGGGCCACTCATGTGCAACCGCCACAAGTGGTTGCCCATTCCCGTCAGTCAGGCCACCCGCGCCGTCAGCCACTCCACCACCGCCTCGACCAGAAGTGCGTGCGTCTCTTCCTGGGACAGGGCCGCTCGCTTGGGCACTTTGAAAGCGTGATCGGCGTCGGGCATGGCGGTGAGCTCGATGCTCTCGGGGAATGCGTCAGGCCCGCCGAACGCGTCACGCTCCCCCTGCACGACAAGCGTCGGTACGCCGGCACCGAGCAGCTCCGGAAGCCGGCTTTTCTCCGGCTTACCGGGCGGATGGAGCGGGAAGGCCAGCAGCAGGCAGCCCACCGCCCCCAACGACACCGCAAGCCGGGACGCGACCCGCGCGCCTGCGCTACGGCCGCCGAGGATGAGCGGTGTCCGCACCCGGATGGCGTTGACGCAGGCGATGGTGGCCTCGTCGAGAACCTCCGGCCGCGACGCCACCCGCTTGCCCGCCACGTGCCAGGGCTGCTCGACCCGAAAGACGGTGATTCCTTGGCCGGGCAACGCTTTCGCCAATGCCACCAGGTCCGGCGAGTCTGCGCCCCGCCCGGCCCCGTGTCCCAGCACCAAGGCTGCGATGGGGTGCCGGGACCGGTCGGTGTGCAGCCGCGCGTCGCCGTGCGGTGTCGAGATCGTGCGAACGGCCGTGGTCACGCGTCGAACGACCCGTCCGGCTCGTCCTCGGCTGCCATCGGCTCGAGCAGCTCGCGTCCGTTGTTCTTCACGTTGTTGACCTCACGCGACACCGGGTAGGCCTCCAATCGTCCGGGCGCGGCCGGCACCAGCAGCTCGGACAGGTCGTCGGGAGCCGATGTCGTCGGGTCGAGCCAGGCGGCGTAGTGGTCGGGCTCGACGAGCATCGGCATCCGGTCGTGGATATGGCCGAGGTCGTCCTCGGCGGCGGTCGTGATCACTGTGACCGTCCACAGGAAGGCGCCGTTGGAGTCGGTGTCTGCCACTTCGGGGTTGCGCCAGATCTCATACAGCCCGGCCATCGCCAGCACGCCGCCATCGCGCGGCCGGATGAAGAACGGTTGCTTGAGGGGTTTGCCCTTGGCGGTTTTTTGCTGGGTGGGATACCACTCGTAGTAACCGTCGGCGGGGAGCAGACACCTTCGCTTGGCGAACGCTTTCCTGAACGCCGGCTTCTCGGCCAGCGTCTCGACCCGCGCGTTGATCAAGCGCGAGCCGATACCGGCGTCCTTCGCCCACGACGGCACCAGCCCCCAGCGCACCGCCGCAAGCCGGCGTACGGGTCGCTCGTCCATCTCACGCTTGGAGACACGGTCGAACACGGCGTAGACGTCCTTGGTCGGCGCCACGTTGAAGTCGTCCTCGAGTGGAGCGGGCACGTCGACGCGCTCGATCTCGAACTCCTCGACGAGATCCTCAGGCTTGCGACTCGATGCGTATCGCCCACACATGCCGTCAGCCTGTCACAGCCCGCGGCCGGCGACACCCGCCCGTTGGTCGCAGCGATAGAGTGGGACCAACAGCGACGACGAAGACAAGTAGTCGCGGGTTCCGCAAGCACAGAGAGTCGCCAGCTGCTGAGATGGCGGACTTGTGACCCGCGCCGAAGACACTTCTGAGCTGGATCGTCTCAAGGCCGGTGACACGCCGGCGAAGGTGTGGTGGCACCGCGAGCTTGCCCGTCGCCCACGCCTCCAGGGCTCCGCACTCTTGGAGACGAGACATGACATCACCCGCCGCACCCTCGACATCCCCGGCTGCCACGCCATCCACACCATCCACGCTGACGCGCACGCTCGCGTCCGATGTTCAGCGGTATGCCGACAGGGCGGGAGAGCCGATCAGGCTCAACGGCTGGGTGCACCGTCGGCGGCGACTGTCCGGGCTCACCTTCCTCGTCGTACGGGACCGCACCGGCACCGCGCAGGTCGTCATCAAGGACGAG
>JACCVZ010000150.1 GCA_013697905.1 Nocardioidaceae bacterium | reverse complement strand
GCGTAGCCGCCTGGTCACACATGGGTCGAGAATAAGACACCTCACCCCACCAATGTGGAGGTTTTACGCAAAGGGCGAGGCCGACCAGTCCGCTCAGCAGGATGGTGCTCATGAGCGAGCCATGCGTCGCGACGGTGACGGCCCGCCGGAGCGGAACCGTCACCATCGCCGATATCGGCGCGTCATGATGAGGTGAAGCTACGGCGTCATGCTCGCTCCGTAGATGTCCTGGTCGAGCCCGCCAGCGGTAGGACAGGTGTCTGCTCCGAAGACGCCTGCCGCGTCTGCAGTGCGACATTGGAACACGTCAAAGCCCTCCCCGCCTTCATAGCGCGGGTCGTCGCCCGGCTTGACCTCACGGGTGTCGGTCCAGGTGCCGTACGCGAAACCATTGACGCTGGAGACGTAGTTGTAGTCGCCATGGAAGGGCACCCGACGGTCTCCGAACATCTCGTAGTTCGGCATCTGGCTCTGGCTCGACAACTTGACCACACCCCAGGTGGTGCCACCGTCGGTCGACGAGGCACCGTAGGTGTCCAGGCCGAACGTTGCGAGGTGGTAGCCCTGCGCGTCGGTCTTGGTGGCGTTACCGGGCGGGTTCTGCACGCTGTAGCCCGGGTCGTTGCGGCTGTCGTGCCACACCGCGAAGATCTTGCCGCCGTCGGCGTTGATGTCGGGGAAGAACTGGTGCCCGCGAGCGGTGGGAGCCAGTAGCCGTGCCTTGCTCCAGCTGGCGCCGCCGTCAGTCGTCGTCCTCAGGTAGATGCCACCTTGGGCGACTTGCAGGGTGCCGTTCGGCGCAACCGGAGCCGTGTTGTACGTCGAGGTGGAGGCCGTCTCCGTGCTGGGAATGCTGGCGTCGTACACCAGGTACAGCTTGTTGGGGTCACCCTTCGGGTCCGCGGTGATGTGTGGGCTGCTGTGGTGACGGAAGAAGACGAAACCGCTCAGGCAGCTGAACGGCCCGGACCCGCAGTCACGCGAGTTGCCGGCAGAGCTCGGTTCTACCTCGGACTCGGGGCCGTCGGCGGTCTCGAACGCCCGTTCGTGAGCCTTTTCGGCAGCGTCCGGGTCTCCCGCAAAGTCGGCGGCGTCGAAGCCGTCGAACTCGGCGGCGACGCGTGGCTTGCTGAAGCTTCTTCCACCATCGGTGGACTTGGCGAACAGCATCGCATCGCGACCGGTGGCCCGGCTCCCCACGGTGCCGTTCCAGATGACGTAGACGTCGCCGTTGCTCGTCACCGCGATGTCAGCGCCCTGATTACCCTTCGAGCCCTCGGAGATGCGGGTGGGATGGCTGAACGTCTGACCGTGATCGGTCGAGCGGGCGAACTGTATCTCGTTGTTGCCGCCGCCCTGGAAGACGCTGAAGGCCGTGTAGACGTTGCCGTCGTACGGACTGTTGACTCCGCGGTCGGCCTCGATCGCGGTCTTGTCGTTGAAGACGCCGTTGGTCGCGGGCGTGCCCCGGGCGATGATCACGGTGCGTAAGTAGCGGGTGGCGTGCTTGTCGTAGGTCGCAACCCAGACCGAGCCGCGCTGCGGCGCCACCCGGTTGAACGCGTTGCCCATGAAGAACAAGCGCCCGTGCAGGTCCCATGCTTGGACCGGGTCGCCGGCGTTGCCGATGCCCAACTGGTGAAGCGGGCTCGCCAGGCCTTCGGAGGAGTTGTCGGTGGGGTAGCCCGGGAGCAGGGAGTCCTGCCAGGTCTGACCGCCGTTGGAGGACCGGTAGAAACCGGCCCAGGTGCCACCGGCGAGTTCCACCGTGCAGTAGTCATTGGAGCCAGACGTGACGACCGTCGGCTTCGTCGGGTCGACGGCGGACGTCGGCTCGTTCTGCTGGCGGCGGTTGGTGCCGCAACGGGAGATGGCGTCGCCGGCTGTGATCGGCTTGTTGTTGGCCTTGGTGTATGCGGTGTCAACGGACACTGGTCCGTCTGCACCGGCTTGCGTGGCCTGGGCCGGCAGCAGGGCGAGCGGCACCATCGTCAGGCCCGCGGCCGCGATCAGTCCGAGGCGCGATCGGCTCGGGTCGGGCCGTCGAATGAAGACAGGTCTCACAGTGGATCTCCCTCGTGGGAACGTCCGGGCATCCGGTCTGGCACCCGGTGCCGACCCAGCGCAGGGGGGATTGCCCGCTTCTGCCCTCGAACCTCCGAGCCGACGGCTCAGGTTATGCCGGATTAGTCGCGAAGAGAACCCTTGTAGCGGAGTGCGTCCGCCGGCTCAGGAGGACAGTGCCCCGCCGAGGCGGACGAGCCGGCCGCTCATGTGCCCAAGTGACCGACCGGTCGCCGTCATCGTCACCCCGACTCGCAGGGGGTGCGGAACATCGACCGGCCGGTGTCCGGCTCAGCGCGCGACGTGGCTGACCTTCACGAGCATCAAGCTCTCGTTGCCACCCTTGACCGTGACCTCGCGGACCGTCCCGATGTCCCGGATGTAGTACTTGTGATCGAGGACGCCGGG
>JACCVZ010000143.1 GCA_013697905.1 Nocardioidaceae bacterium | reverse complement strand
TCGAGCGTCTTCGGTTGGCCGTCGGTGAGGCCGAACCGCATCGACACGACGCCGGCCTCGCGCTCGGACAAGGTGTCGAGGACCGCGTGGAGCTGCTCCTGCAGCAGCGTGAAGGAGACCGCGTCTGCCGGCACGATTGCTTCGGAGTCCTCGATCAGGTCACCGAACTCGGAGTCGCCGTCCTCACCCAAGGGAGTATGCAAAGAGATGGGCTCGCGCCCGTACTTTTGGACCTCGACGACCTTCTCGGGCGTCATGTCGAGCTCTTTGGCGAGCTCTTCCGGAGTGGGTTCGCGGCCCAGGTCCTGCAGCATCTGCCGCTGCACCCTTGCCAACTTGTTGATGACCTCGACCATGTGCACCGGGATGCGGATGGTGCGCGCCTGGTCGGCCATGGCCCGGGTGATCGCCTGCCGAATCCACCAGGTCGCGTACGTCGAGAACTTGTAGCCCTTGGTGTAGTCGAACTTCTCGACGGCCCGGATGAGGCCGAGGTTGCCCTCCTGGATCAGGTCGAGAAAGAGCATGCCGCGGCCGGTGTAGCGCTTGGCAAGGGACACCACCAGGCGCAGGTTGGCCTCGAGCAGGTGGTTCTTGGCGCGGCGTCCGTCTTCAGAGATCCAGCCGAGCTCATCGAGCATCTTCGCCGAGATCTTCACGTCGCGAGCGAGCTTCTCCTCAGAGAAGAGGCCGGCCTCGATCCGCTTGGCGAGCTCAACTTCCATCTCAGCGTTGAGCAGGGGCACCTTGCCGATCTGCTTCAGGTAGTCCTTGACGGGATCAGCGGTGGCGCCGGCAACCGTGACTGTCTGCTCCGGCTCGTCGGCCTCGTCTGCCTCCGAAAGGGTGAAGCCTTCCTTCTCGTCTTCCTTCAACGTTGGGTCCGTGGCGAGATCCTTCTCGAAGACTGCGTCGTCGACGTCGGCCAGCCCCTTCTTGGCGATGACGTCCGTCGCGTCGACCGCGTCGACCATCACAGCGGTGCCCACCAGCGTGCCGGCGGCATGCTTCGCCGCACCCTTCTTGGCAGGACCAGTCTTGTTGAGAACGGTCTTGGCGGGAACAGCCGGCTCGGGTGCGGCCGCCTTCGCCGCAGCCTTCTTGGCAGGGGGCTTCCCTGCAGACTTCTTGGTGGGAACCACCCTTCCCGGAGCGGCCTTCGCCGCAGACTTCTTGGTGGCAGCCAGGCCCTCCACGGCCTTCACGGGAGATGACGGATTGTCGGACCTCGGCGGGGCAGCCTTCTTGGTCGCCGTCGACGCCGTCACCGTCGCACGACTCGCGGCCGACGCTGCAACGGTAGGCCGAGGGGGCGCTGCAGAAACACGGGATTTGGACACGGTGCGGGGAGTGTTCGGTGACACGAACAACCTCTCGTAACTCGATCGGGGCGCGGCAAGGCCCGTTCACGTCAATGCCGCGGCTCCATTGTGACACGTTCTCGCGCTGTGTTCACATCGAGGCCGCGGCGTCGTCACGGCTGCTTGAGTGCACCCTCGACGACGTCGAGGACCCGCTGGAGCTGTCGGTCGTCGACAGCCCCGAACCCCAGCACTACGCCATGCCGCGCCACGGTGCGACAGAAGGCGGACAAGGGCGGCAACGCGAAACCCGCCTCGCCGGCAGCGGCCACCACCGCCGTTTCCTGACGCGCACTCAACGGTACGGCGACGTACATGCCCGCAACGTCGTCGACGTGGTGACCGCAGGCGCCAAGGCGCTCGACGACGAGGCGACTGCGCTCGGCGTACACCCGTCGGGCCGAACGCACCAGTCGGTCGAGGTGCCCCTCGCGCAGCATCGAGAGCAGCGCCGCCTGGAGCGGCCAGCTCGGGTGGTCGTGACCTCGGGTCCGCCGCGCGGCAATCCCCGCGACCACAGCCGTTGAGGCGACCAACCAGCCAAGGCGAAGGCCGGGCTGAACGATCTTTGAGCTGGTGCCGAGGTAGGCCACCCGGTCGAGGTCGAGCGCCGCGAGAGCCGGCAGCGGCGCCATGTCGTAGCGTAACTCACTGTCGTAGTCGTCCTCGACGACCAGCACGCGACGGCGGGTGGCCTCGGCGAGCAGAGCCATCCGTCGTCGTACCGACATGGTCACGCCTAGCGGGTGCTGATGTGCCGGCGTGACATACACCGCACGCAGATCGGCCGGCGCCTCGGTGAGCGAGCCGACGTCGATGCCTTCGGAGTCGACCGGAACGTCGACCAGCTTCCTGTCGGCGTCGGTCGCCACCGCCGCCGCCGCCCGGTAGCCGGGATCCTCCACCGCCACCGGGCCGGCGGGCAGGTTGTCGAGCACGAGCGACCACGCGTGCGTGGTGCCGGCGGTCACGAGCACGTGGTCTGCCGTGCAGGCTATGCCGCGTCGACGACCCACGTAGCCGGCCAGCTCCTCCCGCAACTCTCGCAGGCCGGCTGCGTCGGGGTAGCCGGTCGGCATCCGCTGGAGAGCCACCTCGCGCCAGGCCCGCCGCCACCCCGCATCGCCACGCGGATCTTGCCAGGGCGTGCCTGTATCGAGCGGGATCAGCCGGGACCGGTCATCTCGAGGTGCGCGCACCGGCGAGCCGAGCGGGGCGACTGGTGGACGTCGTACGTCGACATCGGTGACGAACGTGCCGGCTCCCCGCAAAGCCTGCGTCCATCCCTCCGCCTGCAGCTGGTCGTAGCCCTGCTCGACAACGGCCCTGGCGACGCCGAGCTCGGCCGCGAGGGTGCGGCTGCTGGGCAGCCGGCTGCCGGGTGCCAGCGCGCCACGGCGCAGCAGGTCGCGGATCTGCGCCGCCAGCTGAACCGGCAACGCAAGGCCGGTCCCACGGCGCAGGCTCAACGCCAATGGCTGCGCGTGTGGGCGGGGCAACTCCTCCTCCCGCCCTTAGTGGCCTGGTGAAATTGGCAGAAAGTGGCTAGTCACAACAAGCCACTCTACCGTCACACTGGAGCCATGGACACACCCTCCCCTTCGCTTTCGCCCACGCCACGCACCCGGCTGCGGCGGCACGCTGACCGCGCCCAGCAGGATCGAGCCGCGCTGCTCGACGTACTCGACCACGGCCTGATCTGCCACCTCGGCGTGATCATCGACGGCGCTCCGCTCGTCCTGCCGACCGTGTTCGCGGTCGATCCGGACGGTCCGGACAGGGACGGCACCTTGTACCTGCACGGTTCGGTCGCCTCGCGCTCGCTCGCGGAGGGACAGTCCGGCGACATCTGTGTCACCGTGACCCATGTCGACGGGCTTGTCCTCGCTCGCTCCGGGTTCCATCACTCCATGAACTACCGCTCCGCGGTCATCCTCGGACGCGGCCGGCTGGTCGAGGATGCCGACGAGCTGGCACACGCCCTCGACCTTGTCGTCGACCATGTCATCCCCGGTCGGGCCCCTACCCTGCGCGACCACACCCGCAAGGAGCTGGCCGCCACCACCGTCGTCGCACTGCCGCTGCACGAGGCGTCAGTGAAGCAACGGGTCGGCGGTCCTGTCGACGACGACGAGGACATCGAGGCGGGCGGATGGGCCGGGGTGCTGCCGCTGAGCGTGGTCGCCGGCCGGGTCATCTCGGCGCCGGACGCCGAGGGGTTGGCGGTGCCGGCAGACGTCGCGGCCCGTGCCGACGCACTGGGCTCGCCGCCGATCTAGCCGATGGAAGGGTCAGGCTTCGCTGGCCGCCTTGGCGGCGACCTTCTGCGATTTCTTGAATGCACGGACCTTCTCCAGCGAGTCGGGTCCGCGGACGTCCGCGACCGAACGGAACGCGCCGTCCTCGGCGTACACACCTGCTGCCTTCTCCCAGCCGGCGGGGCGTACATCGAGCTGCTTGCCGAGCAAGGCCACGAAGATCTGCGCCTTCTGCCTGCCGAAGCCGGGCAGGGCCATCACCCGCTCGAGCAGCGCCGGCCCGTCCGCGGCGCCGCTCCACAGCGCTGCCGCGTGGCCTTCGTAATGGTCGACAATGTGCTGGGCGAGCGCCTGAAGCCGGGCTGCCATCGCGCCGGGAAAACGATGTACGGCGGGCGGGGTCGCGCAGACCTCGACGAACTCCTCGGGTGCCGCTTCGGCAATCGTGGCCGGATCGAGCGTACCGAAGCGGTCGAGGATCTTGGCGGGGCCTGCGAACGCACGCTCCATCGGGAACTGCTGGTCGAGCAGCATCCCGGACAACAGGGCGAAGGCGTTTGTCGACAAGACCTCGTCGGCGGCCTCGTCCTGGGCGATCTGCAGCGTCACGCGGCTGCCTTGACCGCCAGCACGGGACAGTGCGCGTCGAGAAGGATCCGCTGTGCGTTGCTTCCCAAGATCAGCTTGCCGACCGGAGACCTGCGACGCAAACCGATCACGATGAGGTCCGCGGACACCTCGGCGGCCACGTTGATGAGATCCTCAGCCGGGTCCAGACCACGGACGAGCTGTCGGATCTCGTACTCGACCTTGTCGGCTTCGAGCGCGCTCCGCACCCGCTCGAGCTGCGCCTCGGACTCGACCGCGTCGTCTCGATCGAAGCCGGGACCGCCTCGATGGGAGTTCACGATCACCAGGCTCGCGTCGCGCAGCTTCGCCTCTTCGGCTGCCAGCCGAAGGGCAGCCTCGCCTTCCGGCTTGGGCACGTACCCCACCACGATCACGGCCATCACTGGTCCTCCTCGACAATTAGCTCAGCCGAACGCTACCGGAGTCACCGTTGGGCAGCACACCCCAGCGCAGGTCTCGTCACTCAACCGGCCAGTCGTGCACCGGCTGGTTGCCGTGCATGTGCTGGGCATAGCGGCGAACGACCTCGCGGAGCGCGTCGAAGCGGTCCATCTCACCGTTGTCGAAGAGCCGGTGGAACGTCTGGACCTGCCAGGTGGCGCCGTTGCGACCGGTGAGGCAGCGCTGCTCGATGACGTCGAGCAGACGGGCCCCCTCGCCTTCGTCAACACCCCAGAGCCTGAGCCCCTCACGCGCCTTGGGCAGCAACCGACGTAGCACCAGCTCGGTTGCCCCGACGCTCCCGATGCCCGGCCAGTAGACCTGCGCGTCGACCCCGTCGCGTGCCCCCGCATGGAAGTTCTCCTCGGCCGCACCGAACGACATCTGCGTCCACAGGGGTCGCTGGTCGTTGACCAGGGCTCGCACCAGACCGAAGTAGAACGCGGCGTTCGCGAGCATGTCGATCACCGTCGGGCCGGCAGGCAGGACCCGGTTCTCCACCCGAAGGTGCGGCACACCCCGCGTCACGTCGTAGACCGGGCGGTTCCACCGGTAGATGGTGCCGTTGTGCAGTCGCAGCTCCGCCAGCGACGGAGTGTCGCCGCCGTCCAACACCGCCACCGGGTCCTCGTCATCGGTGATCGGGAGAAGTGCAGGAAAGTAGCGCACGTTCTCTTCGAAGAGGTCGAAGATCGACGTGATCCAACGCTCGCCGAACCACACCCGCGGGCGGACACCTTGGGACTTCAGCTCCTCGCTGCGGGTATCGGTCGCCTGCTCGAACAGGGCAATCCGGGTCTCGGCCCACAGCTGCTTGCCGAACAGGAACGGCGAGTTCGCCCCCACCGCTAGCTGGATGCCGGCAATCGCCTGCGACGCGTTCCAGTACGTCGGGAAGTCGTCCGGGCTGACCTGGAGATGCAGCTGCATCGAGGTGCAGGCGGCCTCGGGCATGATCGAGTCTGCGGTCACCCGCAGCCGGTCGATTCCCTGGATCGAGATGTCCAGATCTTCGCCGCGCGCAGCAAGGATCTGGTCGTTGAGCAGCCGGTAACGCGGGTTGGCCGACAAGGTGTCAGGGTGCATGTGCAGCATCCGCAGCGTCGGCAACACGCCGACCATCACCATATGAGCCCCGACCTGGCTGGCCTTCTCCTCGGCGGCGTTGAGCGAGCCGCGGACATCGTCCTCGAAGGCCTTCAGGCCCCCCTGTTGCAACCTTCGAGGCGGCACGTTGATCTCCAGGTTGAACTGACCGAGCTCGGTGACGAAGTCGGGGTCGGCGATGGCCTCGAGCGCCTCGGCGTTCTTCATGGCCGGATCGCAGTTCTCGTCGACAAGGTTGAGCTCGACCTCAAGCCCGGTCATCGGCCTCTCGACGTCGAACCGGGACTCCCGCAGCATCCGCGCGAAGACGTCCAGGCAGCGGCGGACCTTCTCGCGGTAGCGGGTGCGGTCCTCGCGGCTGAACTCCCTGCGCTCGACCTCCTGACCCATCGCGACCATCTCCTCCCTGTCGGCGTGCACACCGGCGATCCGAGGTGTTCGCGTCGCGACCAGCCTGCCCTGATCGCGGCCCCGCCGCCACCGAGCACGCCACCGAGGTCACCCAGCGAGATCGGGCGACCCGGCAGCGCACTCCCAGCCGCCCGCTCCGTTCGCCCCCGCGCAGATGTGGTGATCCCAGTCCTTCGGGTTGATCGCTGAGTCGAGGATGGCCTGCAGCAGCTTCGCCATCGAGTACGTCGGCTCGACAGCGAGCACGCGGTCTGTCGCGTGCGACGCCAGCACGCCGGTGCCCTTCAACCACGCTGCGAAGGCGGTCAGCGAACCCGCGGGCGGCATCAGGTAATCCGGTGAGCACCGCATCACCTGGGACCACAAAGCGAAATGCGCCCCGGCCGTGGCCCGCGTCATGCTGGTCCACACCGCGTCACGCCTCCGCAGGTCCTGCAACCAGGACACCAGCAAGGCCAGGTCGGTGTCGTCGAGCGCCGTCGGGGTTCTGAGCCCCTTACCGATGAGCTCGTCGACCTTCGCCTTCGACGGAGGCTGGTCCGCCAGCGTCTCCAGGGCCGCCGACACCGCTGCCTGGCGTGCCGCGGAGGGGTCGAACTGCCGGCGAAGCTCGTCGCGGCTCGGCAGCCGCTGCATCCCCGCCACCACCGCCTCGGCCGCGACCCGAGACGTGGACACGTCGTACGGCGTCCCTTCGGGGGTGCAGCAGTCCGGGTTGTCGCACGTGTAGGACCACCAGCGCTCGCCGTCGGCGCGGAGCCCCTCGTGGATCTCGACGTGCCGGAGACGGAGCATGGCGCAGACACCACGCACGACCGGGTCCGCCCGGTCGGCAGACGAGCTGAACGCGACGATCAGCACCGAACGCAGCGACAGCTGCTCCACCAGCGACTCGATGTAGCCGACCTGGGCATCCACGTCTTCGTCAGCTTCGACCAGGTCGAGGCGAAAACACGGGCCGAACCGCCTGCGCGGACCTTCCAGGCCGATGACGACGACACTCTCGACCGGATCGAACCCCAGCAGGTAGGGAATGATCGAGACGATGTCGGCGGGGCTCTTCACCTTGGTTCTCGGGATAGGGCCGCCGCTTCGGGCTTTCTGTAGGGCTCTACTCTTCTTCGACATCGCCTCAGCCTTGCCGCGCAGTCGAGGCGGCAACAGCCTCGCTCCGACTGCTGTGGACAGGGTGGCCGCCTGTGGACGACGGCAGCCATGATGGTGGGGTGAGGGCAACGGCGTCGATCCTGCACCTGGACCTCGACGCGTTCTTCGCCGCGGTCGAGCAACGAGACAAACCCTCTCTGCGCGGGAGGCCGGTCATCGTCGGGGGCGTGGGTGGTCGCGGCGTGGTGGCCACGGCGTCCTACGAGGCCCGCGTCTTCGGCGTCCGGTCCGCGATGTCGACCGCCGAGGCCCGTTCGCGGTGCCCGCACGCGGCCTTCCTCAGTGGCCGTTTCGATGCCTATCGGGTCGCGAGCCTGGCAGTGATGGGCGAGCTGTGCGCGCTCTCACCTCTGGTCGAACCACTGTCGCTGGACGAGGCGTACGTCGACCTGGCCGCCCCTGGACTGGACCTCGACGTCTCCCCCGCCGGGCTCGACGCGGTAGCGAGCCGCCTCAAGGAGTCGGTGCACCAGGCAACCAACGGGCTCACGGCGTCGGTCGGCATCGCATCGTCCAAGCTGGTCGCCAAGATCGCCAGCGAGCTCGGGAAACCTGACGGAGCCGTCATTGTCACGCCCGGTACCGAGCAGGAGCTGCTCGTGCCGATGCAGGTCAACGTGATCCCGGGCGTTGGCCCGGCCACGGCCGAGCGGCTGAGACGCATAGGCGTGCACACGGTGGAACAGCTGCTGCACGTGAGCGCCGGTGAGCTGGTGCGCGCTCTCGGGCAGGCGCACGGCACCGGTCTGTTCGAGCTCGCCAGGGCCCGCGACGACCGCCCGGTGGTGTCGCAGCGGGCCACCAAGTCTGTGTCGGTGGAGGACACCTTCGAGAACGACCTTGTCGACCCGGTGCTGCTCGCCGCAATCGTCGACCGCCACGCACGGTCGGTGTGTGAGCGGCTGGTCAAGCACCGGCTCTCCGGCCGGACAGTGACCGTCAAGGTGCGCAGACACGACTTCAGCACCCATACCCGGTCCGCAACTCTCGCCGGACCCACCGACCGCCCGGTCCTGGTGAGCCGGATCGCCCGGCGTCTCCTCGGGGAGGTCGACACCTCGGGCGGCGTACGGCTGCTCGGCGTAGGCGTCTCCGGTCTCTCGGACTGGATCCAAGATGACCTGTTCGCCGAGGAGGAGGACGCCGCCGACGAGCCGTTGGCGGTGCCGGAGTCCGGACCGGGTACGGCGCGGCCGCGGCACGGATCCGGCTACCCGCCGGGCATCGACGTCGAGCACGACGAGCATGGACCCGGCTGGGTGTGGGGTGCCGGGCTGGGGCGAGTCACCGTACGGTTCGAGACCGCCGAGACGGGTCCGGGGCCGGTGCGCACGTTCGCGGCCGACGACCCCGGGCTGCACCGTCGCGAGATCAGCGTTCCCGACGAGGCGCTGGTGGAGGCAGCGCTTGCGGATGAGGTGCTGACCGTCGACGTGCTCCCTGACGAGGTGCTCTCTTGACGACGTGCTCCCCGCGACCGAAGACCCCTCGCGCACCCGAATCGCGTTCGGTGCCTGACGGAACTGTGCGCACCGCTGGTCGGGGCAACTAGCAAAGAAGTGCTTGACAGTAGCCATCGCCGTCGTTCAGGCTGTCAAACATGTCTTTGGAGGTCAGCTCGAGGCTCCGCGCAGTCGCCCATCCGCTGCGACTGCAGATCCTGTCCTTGCTCACCGGTGCCGACCTGAGCGCTTCCGAGGTGGCCCGCGAGCTGGGCACGACGCAGGCCAACGCGTCGTACCATCTGCGGGTGCTGGCCGCCGCAGGCCATCTGGTCGACGCCGGTGAGGAGAAGATCCGCGGTGGGGTCGCCAAGCGCTACCGCCACCCCTGGCGGGAGGGCGGTGTGCGCGACGATGACGACCACCCCCGGCCCCACGCCGACAATCGGCTCTTCCTCGAAGCCCTGTGCCACGAGCTCGTACGACGGCAGGCGCACGCCGGCGGCGGTCCCGGCTACTCCGCGGACGCCGAGATGTGGGTGACGCCCGAGGTGTGGCAGCGGGTGCTCGAGCTCTGCTTCCAGGCGGGCACGCTCATCCACGCCGAGGCGAAGCCGCCGCGAACCGAGGGGACCATGCACGTCAACCTGACCGCGGTCGCCTTCACCATGCAGGGGTCCGGCACGCCCGAGGGACCGTCTGACCGGTGAGGCTTCCCGAAGCGCTCGCACCGCTGCGGGACCGGCGGTTCGCCTGGTACTACAGCGGCCGGGTGATCTCGACCGTCGGGTCGGTCATAGCGCCGATCGCGTTAACCTTCGCGGTGCTCGACCTCACCGACTCCGCCAGTGCACTCGGCGTCGTGCTCGCGGCGCGGAGCATCCCGCTCGTGGCCTTCATGCTGATCGGAGGTGTCATCGCTGACCGATTCTCGAAGTCGACGGTGATGCAACTGTCACACGTGTTGTCTGCGGTCACCCAGGGCATGGTGGCGATCCTGCTCCTGACCGGTGTCGCCGAGATCTGGATGATCGTGATCCTCGAGGCGCTCAACGGTACGGTCTCAGCCTTCACGTTCCCGGCCATGTTCGGCGTCGTGCCCCAGGTCGTGCCGCGCTCGCATCTGCAGCAGGCCAACGCGATGTTGGGCTTCTCCCGCAATGGACTCGCGATGATCGGGCCCACCATCGGCGCCATTCTCGTGGTGACGGTGGGCTCCGGCTGGGCGGTCGCCGTGGATGCCCTCACCTGGGCTGTGGCAGCAGCGTGCATGGCCAAAGTGAAACTTCCCGCAGCTGTGGCTGCCGGCAAAGTCGAGGCGCCGTCGATGTGGCGAGAGCTACGCGAGGGTTGGTCGGCCTTCACTGCCTACACCTGGCTCTGGGTCGTGGTGGTCGCGTTCGGGTTGCTCAACGCCATCCACATCGGCGCCTGGTTCACGCTCGGCCCGACGGTTGCGGACGACACGATCGGTAGGGTCGCCTGGGGCTGGGTGCTCAGCGCGGAAGCCACTGGCCTACTCACGATGACTCTCGTCCTGATGCGATGGCAGCTGGCGTATCCCGTGCGGGCGGGCATGCTCGGCATCGCAATACTCGGCGGACCGTTTGTCGTGCTCGGACTTGACCCGTCCGTTCTACCTCTCCTGCTCCTCGCGTTCGCCGCCGGCTGCGGGCAGGAGGTCTTCTCGATCGGGTGGTCGACAGCGATGCAAGAGAACATCCCAAACGAGGTGCTGTCCCGGGTGTCGTCGTACGACGCACTGGGCTCGTTTGTAGCCATCCCGATCGGCCAGCTCACCTTCGGCCCACTGGCGGCGGCGTTCGGGACGCGGGACGTGCTCGTGCTCTCCGGCGTCGCCTACATCGCGATCTGCCTCGTCACACTGCTGTCGCGAAGCGTGCGCGACCTCCCGCACATCGCGCGCACCCCTTCCGATTCGTCCGCCTGAGCGCGGACCGCCGGAGCGTCATCCGGTCGGACGAACCGAGAAGGGGAGATAGGGTCGCGCCGTGACCGACTCCACCACTGACATCGTTGTCTCCCCCGTCGCAGCCAAGCGGCCGGTCGAACGGACCCATCACGGCGACACCTTCGTCGACAACTACGAGTGGCTGCGCGACAAGGAGAGCCCCGACACCATCGCCTACCTGGAGGCGGAGAACGCCTACACCAAGGCGCAGACGACACATCTCGCCGACCTGCGTGCGACCATCTTCGACGAGATCAAGAGCCGGACCCAGGAGACAGATCTCTCGGTCCCGCAGCGGCGCGGCGACCACTGGTACTACTCGCGCACCCTCGAGGGCAAGCAGTACCCCCTGATGTGCCGGACCCAGGCCGACAGCGACGACTGGACCCCGCCGGTACTCACCTCGGGCGTCGACGTGCCCGGCGAGGTAGTGCTCGTCGACAGCAACCAGCTGGCCGACGGGCAGGACTTCTTCTCCCTCGGCGCGTTCACCGTGACCACCGGCGGTGACGTGCTGGCGTACTCGACCGACGTCGTCGGCGACGAGCGCTACACGATCCGCTTCAAAGATCTCCGCACGGGCGAGCTGCATCCGGACGAGATACCCAATACGTTGCACGGCGCGACCTGGTCCCTCGACGGCACACACATCTTCTACTCCACGGTCAACGACGCCTGGCGCCCCGACAAGATCTGGCGGCACGAGCTCGGCACGCCCAGCAGCGACGACGTGCTCGTCTACGAGGAGACGGACGACCGCTTCGGGACGACGATCGGGCGCACGACATCCGACCGGCTGCTCGTGCTGTCGTGCGGCTCGAAAATCACGTCCGAGGTACGCATCCTCGATGCCGCCGACCCGACCGGCGAGTTCCGGGTCGTTGTGCCGCGGCGGACGGGCGTGGAGTACGAGGTCGACCATGCTGTCGTGGCGGGAGCCGACCGGCTGCTGGTGCTGCACAACTCCGGCGCGGAGAACTTCACGCTCGGCGTCGGGGATCTGACCCTGGCCTCGCTCGACGAGCTGGAGACCGTCATCGCGGGCAACGACGACGTACGCCTCACCGGCGTCGACGCGTCGGCCACCACGCTGGTTGTCAACCTGCGCGAGGACGGTCTCGCGCAGGTGCGGGTGCTCGCGTTGACCGACAGCGGTATCGGCGCGGGCAACAACATCGCATTCGACGAGGAGCTCTTCGAGGCTGCCGCCTCCGGCTTCTCCGACTGGCGGCAACCGTTCGTGCGACTCAGCTACGCGTCATGGGTCACCCCGAACACCGTCTACGACTTCGACCCTGCGACGCAGGAGCTGCACCTGCGCAAGCGGCAGCCGGTTCTCGGCGGCTACGACCCCGCCGACTACGTCCAGACCCGTGAGTGGGCCACCGCGCGCGACGGAGCGCGGGTGCCGGTTTCGATCGTGCGCCACAAGAGCGTCACTGACCACGGCGAGGCGCCGACGCTGCTGTACGGCTACGGCTCGTACGAGATCAGCTACGACCCCTTCATGAGCATCGCCCGGCTGTCGCTGCTGGACCGCGGCATGGTGTTCGCGCTCGCACATATCCGCGGTGGCGGGGAGATGGGCCGGCAGTGGTACGAGCAAGGAAAGCTGCTGAGAAAGAAGACCACGTTCACCGACTACATCGACGTCGCGCAGCACCTGATCGACCAGCGATGGACGACGCGCGCACGGCTGGTCGGCCTCGGCGGGAGCGCCGGCGGGCTGCTGATGGGTGCTGTCGCCAACATGGCTCCGGACCTGTTCGCCGGCATCGTGGCGCAGGTGCCGTTCGTCGACGCATTGACGACGATCCTCGACCCGTCCCTGCCACTGACGGTGATCGAGTGGGACGAGTGGGGCGACCCGCTGCACGACGCGGAGGTCTACGCGTACATGAAGTCCTACACGCCGTACGAGAACATCGAGCCGGCGCACTATCCCCCGATCTACGCGCTCACGTCGATCAACGACACTCGGGTGTTCTACGTCGAGCCGGCCAAGTGGGTCGCCCAGCTGCGTGCCACCGTGCTCGACCACAGCAAGGTGATCTTCAAATGCGAGATGTCAGCCGGCCACGGAGGCGCCAGCGGCCGCTACGACGCCTGGCGTGAGATCGCCGACTACTACGCCTGGATCGTCGACGTCTCCGGTGCCCGCCAGGAGGCGGTAAGAAGTACCTGAGAGGCGCAACTAACCCCAGGTGGGCACGCGTTAATGGGGTATCCGTCCACACAGTCGTGGGGGAGCACTTCCCGGCGGCTCACTGGAATCTTCGGACGCAACGAAGCGTTGTCACCCATACCGGGTGGGAAACGTCAGAACAGAGAGGGGCCCCCTGTGGCTACTCGTCGTACCTCAACTCTCGAGTCGCGCGACGGCTCGATCGAAGGTCGCGACAGCGTCGGGCTGTATCTCGACGAGATCGCGCGCACTCCGCTCCTGGATGCCGCCACCGAGGTCGAGCTGTCCAAATCGATCGAGGCCGGGCTGTTCGCCCAGCACCTGATCGACACTGGCCGGGTCGGACGCGCCAAGGGTGGCGCCCCGCGCCGGGCAGGTCTCGAGGAGCTCGGATGGCTCGTCGCCGACGGTGAGCGGGCAACGCAGCAGTTCATCCAGGCGAACCTGCGGCTCGTCGTCTCGATCGCTCGCAAGTACGGCCGTTCGGCGATGCCGATGCTCGATCTGGTCCAGGAGGGCAACACCGGCCTCATCCGCGCCGTCGAGAAGTTCGACTATGCCAAGGGTTTCAAGTTCTCGACGTACGCCACCTGGTGGGTGCGTCAGGCGATCACCCGCGGCATCGCGCAGCAGGCACGCGTCGTACGTCTGCCCGTGCATGTGGTCGAGGAGCTCAACCAGATTGGGTCGGCTCGCCGGACGCTGGAACGCCAACTCGGTCGTGAGCCCGAGCCAGAAGAGATCGCGACAGAGCTGGACGTCACTTTGGAGCGCGTGCTCGACCTCATCAACTGGGGCCGTGATCACGTCAGCCTCGACACCCCCGTCGATGACGAAGGCGACACGTCACTGGGCGACTTGGTCGCCCGGGAGACCACGCCGGGTCCCGACTCTGCGTTCCTCGATGTCGAGTCGCGCCGCCGTCTCGACGAGCTGGTCGAGCTGCTTGACGAGCGTTCCGCAGATGTGATCCGGTCGCGCTACGGCTTGGTCGACGGCCGGCAGGAGAAGCTGGCGGAGATCGGCGCCCGCCACGGCGTATCCGCGGAGCGGGTGCGGCAGCTCGAGCGCGAGGCGCTCGCCCAGCTGCGCAAACTCGCCGACCCCGACCTGGCCGCCTGATCCTGGCGGCTTGACCGGGCGGCCTCATGAGGTTGGCCAGCGCGGTTAGGTGGGTGTCCGCGTCCCGCATGACAACCACCTGGTC
>JACCVZ010000288.1 GCA_013697905.1 Nocardioidaceae bacterium | reverse complement strand
TCATCTGCACCCACGATCGTCCGTCGCGGGTCGGTACGACACCGGATACCGGCAGATCGGGGGCCACCGACCGCAGGTGACGCAGCGCCGACTGCTGCAGGTCGAGCACCGCCTCGGGGTCGGCCGGATTGTGCACCTTGAGCAGGTGGCGCCCAGGACGGCAGTCCAGTCGGAAGTTGCAATCCCGCTCCCCGTGCAGGGGCGTGAGTTCGCCGGCCAGGCCCCAATGCCCTTTCACCGAGGCGTGCAAGGCGTCAAGGTCGAGGTCGGGCCCCGGCACGCACAGCGGGTCTTCGGACGTGGCACTCACACTGTGCATTGTGCTCCCAGCGCGAGCGGTCCATCAGCCGCTGCTCCGGACCCTCCGGGAAAATCGTCCCTGCCGACGGGGACGCGGACGCTCAGGCGGCAGTCGCCTCGTCGGTGTGGACGTCGGATTTCCTCGATCCTGCTGGATGTCCGTCGACGACCGCTCGGATGTCGGCGGGTCCGCACATGTGCCGCGTCAATCTGGCGCATCCTCATGGAGTCGCGCCGTCAGGCATGCGTGGCTCTCGACTTCTACAACCGGTCAGGCGACCGACGCAGTTACCACGATTACGTCATGCACATACAGACTGCGTGGCTCTACTTGCTGCACGTCGAGTTTGAACGTGGTGATGTGGACTACATCAATCAAAATTGTCTACGTGCACGACGTTGCCAGGTGGCCGTCGAACCGTCTTGCGCCGCGCCACCTCTAGCATCTCGGGGCTGCGGTCGACTCCGACGACCTGCCCGGTCTCCGACCCTGGCTCCTGCTCATCGAATTCACGCTTGGCTGCACCGGTTCTGTCGCAGGTGACGACCAGGCTTCGGATAAAGCCGCCGCGACCAGTTTTGGTCAGACCAGGTCGGGCTTGGTGGACTGCTTTGGCTGAGTAACAGTGCTCTTCAGTGCGAGCTAGGGAGCCGGCAGTGATCCGACGTCAGCGCACGGGTGGATGTCCCGGGTGATCCCGGAGAGCTGGAAGGCGAAAGAAGACCTCGAGCGAAGCTTGCGGGAAGTCGCTCCTGCAGGGAGACCTGAGCGGCAGCGCCGGTCCAGATACGCGATGCGGATGCGGGAGCGGTGGTCTTCGAAGGCACCGGAGCCGTAGCACGCTCGTTCGACGAAGCGCCGAGCGCGCGACGGTTTCTTCTTCGCTTCGTGGGTTCGCGGTCTGAGAAGTAGTCGAGTGCGGTTGCGGGGTTGACGCTACGAAGTCCCATGTAGCGGTGGCGCGTGCGACGGATGTGGCGGCTGTAGCCGCCGCCGGCCATCAGCCGGGCCAGCACGTGCTGACCGAACACGGGACTACCGAAGTCGTCGTCGCGCTTGGACGCCATCACCAGCTCGTGAAGCGGTGGCGGTGCGACAACCCACCGCGAACCGCCCGCCGCGCGTTGGCGCGCGACCATCCCGTGACCCCACTAGCTCGTCGAGCATCCGGCCCTTGTCCTTCTTGGCCGCCGACGCATACTGACGGGCGTACTTCTTGGTGATCTCTTTGCGCTGCCATCGACAACCCTTGACCCATCCCCGGAGTCCACTACAGCGCCCGAACCCGGACCCAAGTTCGCCAGCATTCTGCCCATGAGGCACGTACCCCACTTCGCGAGAATTTTGGGTGAGTCTCGTCGCGTGGTTGACTCGGCCGAACCTGCCGACCACACTAAACATCCCAGCGGGCGAGAGGTCCACATGGATGTGCGAACGTACGCCAAGGTCGTCGGTCTCGTCATCGTGCTCATCGGCGTCGGCGGAGTGGTGCTGGGGGAACGGTCGCTCTTGGGCGTCCTGAACATTGACATCGCCGAGGACGCCGTGCACCTCGTCACAGGCGGCCTAATGGCCGCGGTGGGTTTCCGCGGCTCGGATCGCGCTGTCCGTCAGGTGGTCGGCGGGCTGGGCGTCGTCTACCTGCTGGTCGGCATACTCGGCATCATCGTGCCCGACATGTTCGGGCTGCTGCCGCACGAGTACGAGACCGTGCTGGACAATCTCATTCACCTGGGGCTCGGCGTGCTGGGCATCGCGTTCGGCTTCTTCGTCGGTGGCCGCTCGGTCGGCCGCCAGGCGCCCTAGCCCCGGGCTAGCAACGTCCGCACGTGCCGCGGAGCGATCTTGTCGGGGCCGCCGCTCGGCGGGCAGTGGCGGTGCGCGGAGCACGTGGGATCACTCCCTGACAGTGCCGAGGGGGTCAGAATTCGATCGGCACCAGGGGTCAGGATTCATCCGGCAGCGGGCCTGGCGTTGCGCACCCCGAAGGACGCCGGTTGAGCCCACGATCCGCAGCGCGGCGGTCGGGTTGACCGACCTGCGCGAGGGGATCCCCACCCCCTTCCGGTCCTGATGGCCCAGGCGTTCTGTCGTGGGTCGGCCGACCCCGCCGACGTCCGCCTCCTTAAGCTGCTGGCCGGCGACCTCACCGACGACGCCCGCCACGCCGAAGCCTGGACCTGCCCCGCCGTCACCTTGCGACGGGCAAGGCCCGCGACTACGTCGTCGACCGCGCAGCCGAGGCC
>JACCVZ010000138.1 GCA_013697905.1 Nocardioidaceae bacterium | reverse complement strand
CGGCGGGTGTCGAACGACCGGCTCATCGCGTCGACGAGCCGTGCCGTCACCACAGCGTCGTCCATGGTCGCTCCGATGGCGCGTTTCTCGGCGATGGACCGGACGAGGCGCTCGGCCTCGACCACTTTGAGGTCGTCATAGCCCATGGCGATACCGGAGCCGGGCTGGAAGGCGGCGTAGTCCCCGTCCGCCCCCCCGACGCTGCGCACCTGCCACGCCGCATCCTGGTAGCCCTGACCGGAGCAGACGCGCAGCTCCCCCATCCGGCGGAAGTCCCAGCCGACGGCGCCCTGGGCACCACGCACCTCGAAGCCGTAGGCGCACTGCTCCCCCACCGCCACCCGCGATGCGGACAGCACCCCACGGGCACCGGACGCAAAGCGCAGCAACGCCGACGCGTGGTCCTCGTTGCCGACCGGGCTGAGCTGCCCGCCGGCCGCGGTGGCGAAGTGCGACACTGCCCCGGTCGCCTCCGGCCGATGGGGGATGAACGTCGCCTGGTCGGCTATCAGCTCCGTGACCTCACCGGTCGCGGGGCCGGCGACATACCTGGCCAGGTCGAGTCCGTGGCTGGCCAGGTCGCCGAGCACGCCCGTGCCGGCGTACGCAGGGTCAAACCGCCACGACAACGCCCCGTCCGGGTGCGCGGCATAGTCGCTCAACAGACTCACGTTGACGGTCTCGATCGTCCCGAGGTCACCGGAAGCCACCACATCACGAGCAAGCGCGACGGCCGGTGCATAGCGGTAGTTGAAGCCGACGGCAGCCTGCACCCCGGCGAGTCTGACCGCCTCGGAGATCTCGAGGGTGTCGGTGAGGCTACGTCCCGCGGGCTTCTCGACCCAGACGTGCTTGCCGGCCCGAGCCGCAGCGACCGCCACGTCGCGGTGCAAGAAGTTGGGTCCACAGACGCTGACGACGTCGACGTCGTCGCAGGACACCAGCTCGCGCCAGTCGGCCAGCGTGCGGTCGAACCCGTACGCCGCTCCGGCGAGGCAGCGCCGGCCCGCGTCAGGGTCAGCGGCCGCCACCAGCTGGGGCCGCAGAGGTGCCCCTGGATAGTGCTGGAGCAGCCGGCTGTAGGCCCGGCTGTGCACCAGGCCCATCCAACCGAAACCCACGACGCCGACGCCGAGCCGACGAGCCTCGGCTGGCATCGGGCCCGCCCGGGTCACGACGTCTCGACCTCCTCTCGCAGACTCTTCGTCAGCGCAGACTCCGGCTCGTCCTGCAGCTCGTGTGCCAGCGCCTCGAGCTCAGCGCCACCCGACATCATCCGGACCAGCTCGTCGAGGGTGATCTCCGACTTGGCGAAGTCGCCCATGCTGCGGCCGCGGCGCAACAGCATGAAGCGGTCCCCCACCGGGTAGGCGTGGTGGGGATTATGCGTGATGAAGACGACGCCCAGGCCACGGTCGCGTGCCTTGGCGATGTACTTCAAGACGATCCCGGACTGGCGGACCCCCAGCGCGGCCGTGGGCTCGTCCAAGATCAGCGCCCTGGCGCCGAAATAGACCGCCCGAGCGATCGCCACGCACTGCCTCTCGCCGCCCGACAACGTGCCGATCGGTTGGTCGACGTCGCGCAGGTCGATGCCCATGGCCGCGAGCTCGGACTTGGTGATCCTCTTCATCGCGGCGATGTCGAGCCGTTTGATCGGGCCGAGGCCCCTCGTCAGCTCGGATCCGAGGAAGAAGTTCCGCCACACCGGCATCAACGGCACGACGGCGAGGTCCTGGTAGACGGTGGCGATCCCGAGGGCCAGGGCAGCCCGGGGGCTGCTCATGTTGCGGCTGGTTCCGTCGACGACGAACTTCCCCTCAGAGTGCTCGTGGGCGCCGGCAAGGATCTTGATGAACGTCGACTTGCCGGCACCGTTGTCGCCGAGGACGCACGTCACCTCACCTGCACGTACCGAGGTCGTGACGTCATGCAGCGCGATGACCTGTCCGTAGCTCTTGCCGATGCCGGTGACCTCGATGATCGGCGTCCCGCGCGGGGGCAGCGCCGGCGCAGACCGGCCGGCGTCCTCCGCGCCGGAGTCGTCCACGCGTGCGTCCGCTGGCTCCACGTCTTCCTGGCCGGAAGCCGGCTGGCCCGCTCGGGTCTCGTCCGTGCTCATCGCGACACCTCCGCCCGTTTGCGTACCCAGTTGTTGACGAGCACCGCCCCCAACAACATGATGCCGAGGAACGCCTTCAACCAGTCGCTGTCCCAGTTGGCGTAGACGATGCCCTGCTGGGTCATGCCGTAGATCATCGCTCCCAGCGCCGCCCCGATCGCGGACCCGAAACCTCCCGTCAGGAGGCAACCGCCCACCACCGCGCAGATGATGAAGATGAACTCGTCTCCGACGCCGGTAGCGCCGTTGACCGTGGACGACTTGAAGAGCGTGACCATGCCCACCAACCAACCGGCCCCGGCCGTCGCCATGAACAGTCCGACCTTCGTCGCCAGCACAGGCACCCCCACCTGACGTGAGCTCTGCTGGGCGCCACCGACGGCGAAGACCCAGTTACCGGGACGTGTGCGCAGCAGCAGCCAGGTCGCGGCGCCGATGACGCCGATGAACCAGAGGACTGACATGTCGACGGAGGCCCCCACGAACGTGAAGGAGCCGCCGAAGATCGGCTGGATGGCGTCGTACGACGGCACCAGCTTCATGCCTTGGATGGCCACCTGACCGATGATCGCCTTCGTCAGCGCGACGTTCACACCCTGCAGGGCAAAGAAGGTGCCGAGCGTGACGATGAAGCTCGGTAGTCCTGTCTTCATGACGAGGATGCCGTTGACTGCCCCGATCGCCAGAGCGGCGACGAGGGCCACCACGACCGCGACGAAGATGTTCAGGCCGTAGTGCGTCGTCAGCACCCCGACCATCAGGCCAGAGGTGCCGACCATGGTGCCTGTCGACAGATCGAACTCGCCGCCGATCATCAACAGCGCCACAGCGACTGCCACGATTCCGATCCGCGACGACGAGTTGAGCCAGGTGCCCACCCCCTGGTCGCTGAGGAACTCCGACGTGTACACGCTGAAGAACACGAACACGATAAGGGCGGCGATCGCTGAGCCGACCTCGGGCCGCCGCAACGTCTTCGTCGCACGGCTGGTGGCGACCATCCGTTCGTCGACGTCCGGCGCGGTTGTGGTGGACATGGTCTCTCCTTTCCGGGAGATGCCAGGCCCGGCCGGTGGCCGGGCCTGCCACTCAGCTCAGCGCGTGCCCTGCTTGGCGTACTTCAGTACTTCGGCGGCGTTGTCCTTGGTGACGAATGCCGGGCCGGAGTAGACGGGCTGACCGCCACCGACATCGTTGCCGTTCAACGCCTTCAGGTAGAGGAACTGCACCCCCAGATAACCTTGGACGTACGGCTGCTGGTCGATCGCGAAGCTGATCGAGCCGTCCTCGATCCCGGTCAGCACGTCCGTCGAGAGGTCGAACGTCGCTACCTGGACGTCCGAGCCGGCTTGTTCGACGGCCTGCGCCGCGCCGAGTGCTACCTGTCCGTTCAGGGCCAGCACCGCGTCGATGGAGTCGTCTGCCTGCAGCGCCGCCAGGATCTTCTCGGAGGCTTTTGCGGTGTCCGCACTCTCGACCTGCAGGTTCTCGACTTCGCCGTCTGACTTCTCTTTGGCACCGGCACACCGCTGCTCCAGACCGACGTTGCCTGCCTCATGGATCACACAGAGCACGTGTTTGGCTCCGAGCTCGTTGAACTTGTCACCCGCGGCCTGTCCGGCGATCGTTTCGCTTTGACCGACATGCGTGATCGCACCGAACGCCTTGGACTCCTCGAGACCGGAGTTGATCGTGATGACGGGGATCCCCGCCTCAACGGCGGCCTTGATGCTGTCCTCGAGACCGTCCGGCTCCGCCATGGACACCACGATGCCGTCGACGTTCTGGCTCACGGCCGTGTCGACCAGCTCGGACTGCTTCGTCACGTCGGGGTCGGAGTTGTAGTCCACAGTGACGCCCAAGTCCGTGCCTGCCCGTTCGGCCCCGGACTTGACGACGCTCCAGAACGCGTCGCTCGGGTCACCGTGGGTGATGACGGCGATGGTCAGGTCGAGCGAGCTCGAGTCCTTCGCGCCCTCGCCCTGCCCGGTGCCACTGCACGCCGTCAGGAGGAGCACCGCCGACAACCCCACCCCCCAACCCAGCTTCTGCAAACCGCTCTTCATCTTCATTCGCTACTGCCTCCCTGTTGTCGACTCTTCCTCGTGGTCCGTGCCGCCAGGCCGTTCATGCCTGGTCATCCTTCGGTTCGTGGTGCTGGCGATGTCGGGGCCGGCGTCGGGGGCCGCAGGTGTGACCGTTGGCTCCGTTTGGCATTGTCGTACGTTGCGCGTGCAGTCTGGGTGCTCTCCAGCTGCGACACTCCGGCGACCGGCACATCCCACCAGGCCGGGCTGTCAGGGGCAGGCAGGAGCGGGTCCGTCTCGATGTGGATGACGGCGGTGGTAGCCGCCGAGTTCTGGGCTGCAGCAAGCGCCTTCTCGAAGGCCACCAGGTCCTCAGCGCGGAAGATATCGGCACCGAGACTTGCGGCGTTGGCGGCGAGATCGACCGGCAGCATGTCCCCGTCTATCCCTGATTCGGTGCGGTAACGGTATCGGGTGCCGAACCGCTGCGACCCAAGGGACTCCGAGAGTGCACCGATGGAGGCGAAGCCGTGGTTTTGCACCAGAACCACGATCAGCTTGACGCGTTCAGCCACGGCGGTGACCAGCTCTTGGGCCATCATCAGATAGGAACCGTCACCGACGAGCACAAACACGTCGCGGTCGTCGCCGGCCTGCTCGACCGCCATCGCCACACCGAGTCCACCCGCGATCTCATAACCCATGCAGGAGTAGCCGTACTCGACGTGGTAGCCCTTCGGGTCGCGGGTGCGCCACATCTTGTGCAGGTCACCGGGCATCGAGCCAGCCGCGCAGACCACGACGTCGCGTGGCCGTGAGAGCCGGTTGACGACGCCGATCACCTCCGCCTGCGACGGCAGCGGCTGGTTCCCTGCGTCGTAGGCTCCCTGGACCGTGTCGTCCCAGGCGCGTGCCAACTGCGCGGCGCGCTCGCCGTACGCCGGGTCGACCTGCCAGCCGCTCAACCCCACCGTGAGCTGCTCGAGCCCCGTCCGCGCGTCGGCCACGAGCGCGGTCGCGGACAGCTTGTGGGCGTCGAACGACGCGACGTTGAGGTTGACGAACCGCACACTGGGGTCGGCGAAGACGGTCCGCGAGGCGGTCGTGAAGTCGCTGTAGCGGGTGCCGATCCCGATCACGACGTCAGCCTCGTCGGCGAGCCGGTCAGCGGCCGTCGTTCCGGTCGCGCCGACGGCACCGGCCGACTGCGGGTGGTCGTACGGCAGCGATCCCTTGCCTGCTTGGGTCTCCACGACGGGGATGCCGGTCTGCTCGGCGACGGCGCGCAGCGTCTGCGTCGCCTCGGAGTAGATGACTCCGCCCCCGGCCACGATGAGCGGGCGCCGGGCCGAGCGGACGACGTCGAGTCCACGTGCGAGCGAAGCCGCTTCGACAGCCGACCGGCCGATGTGCCAGACGCGCTCGGCGAACAGGTCGTCGGGCCAGTCGTACGCTTCGGCCTGCACGTCCTGCGGGAGCGCCAACGTCACGGCACCCGTCTCGACGGGGTCGGTGAGCACCCGCATGGCCGCCAGGAGCGCGGCAGGCAGCTGTTCGGGTCGGTTGATCCGGTCCCAATAGCGCGACACTGGCTTGAAGACGTCGTTGACGCTGACGTCGAGGCTGCCGGGGTCTTCGAGCTCCTGCAGCACCGGGTTGGCGACCCGGGTCGCGAACACGTCAGCGGGCAACAGCAGCACAGGGATCCGGTTGATCGTGGCCAGTGCAGCGCCGGTCACCATGTTGGTCGAGCCCGGGCCCACCGAAGCGGTGCAGGCGTATGTCGCGAGCCGGTTGCGCATCCGCGCGTAACCGACGGCCGCGTGCACCATCGCCTGCTCGTTGCGTGCCTGGTGGTAGCGCAGTCCAGGCTCGCCGGTCTCTCGCTCCGCCACCTCTCGCTCGAGCAGCGCCTGGCCGACACCAGCCACGTTGCCGTGACCGAAGATGCCCCAGCAGCCGGCGAAGAAGGCGTTGCGCCGGCCATCGCGCTCGACATACTGCTGCTCCAGGAAGCCGACGATCGCCTGCGCGACCGTCAGTCGCGTCGTCATCGCGCCACACCGGTCGCAGCGAAAGGTAACCGCGGATCGACGTCCTGGTCGTCCCACGTGGAGCGCACCCAGCCGTGTGCCGGGTCGTCACAGATCTTCCAGGCACGCTTTTGACCGGGTCCTGCCATCACGTTGAGGTAGTACAGGTCGTAACCGGGCACAGCCATCGACGGCCCGTGCCAACCGTGCGGGATGAGCACGACGTCGCCCGAGCGCACCTCCGCGAGCACGTCGATGTCCGCGCGGTCGTGGCCGTACACACGCTGGTAGGCCAGGCCCGGCCCGACGGGGCCGGGCGCCACCTCGAAGTAGTAGATCTCCTCGAGCTGGCTCTCCCGCTCGGACTGCTCGTCGTGCTTGTGCGGCGGGTAGGACGACCAGTTGCCTCCCGGTGTCAGCACCTCGCAAGCGATGAGCCTGTCTGCCTCGAACGCGTCGGGGGTGCAGAAGTTGTTGACTTGCCGGCTGGCCTGACCGGCGCCGCGCAGCTCAACCGGGACAGCCGAGGCGGGCTGGTGGCGCATCGGCAGCCGGCTGGTGCAAAGCGACGATGGCAACGCGAACCGGCCGCCGTCGGTGCTCGAGATCTGCACCGAAGCGCCTCGCGGAACGTAGACGAAGTCGCTCGGTCCCGCGAACACCGACTCGCGGCCGGTCACGGTGAGCGTGTTGCCCTCGCCCGTTACCGTGCAGCCGCCACCGAGCGACAGCACCAGCACCTCCGTCTCGCCTGTCTCGACCGCGGCGCTCGCGCCGGCCGCGAGGCTCAGCACCGCCAGACCGGAGTACCCCCAGCCTGCGCTCTTTGGCGTCACGACGACGTCGTACGGCGGCTTGGCTGCCTCCCCGGCACGCAGGTGATACGTCGGTCCACTCACCGTCACATCATCTCCACTGTCGCGTCGACGGCGGCAGCGACGTCGCCGTCGGGCGGATACAGCAGGGTGCGTCCGACGACCATCCCCTTGACCTGCGGGCTGGCGAGCGCCTTGGACCACTGTGCGAACTGGGCCCCCTGGTTCGTGCCGACCTCGCCGCCGAGCAGCAGCACCGGCAACGTCGTGGCGGCCAAGACGTCGGCCATGTCGTCGACGACGGGCAGCTTCAGCCAGGTGTGGGCCGACGTGGAGCCCAGGCCGGAGGCGACCGTGGCCGACCGGATCACGGCTTCGGTCGTCAGGTCGTTGCGCACCCGACCGTCGACCCGGTGCGAGATGAACGGCTCCACCATCGCCAACAGCGACCGCGCGGCAAGCTCGTTCACAGCATGGGCGCAGGCCTCGAGAGTGACGGGCGTCGCGGGATCGTCGGGGTCGATACGCAGCAGCATCTTGCCGCCCTGGAAGCCGCTGCTGGCGATCGTCGAGGCGTCGCAACCGGTGAACCTGTCGTCGATCTCGAAAACGGTGCCGGCGAGGCCGCCCCGGTTCATCGAGCCGATGACCACCTTCCCCTCAAGGGCGCCGAGCAGCAGGAGGTCTTCGAGAATGTCGGCGGTCCCCAGCACCCCGTCCACACCTGGACGTGAGAGTGCGATCGCGAGTCTCCGCAGTAGCTCCCAGCGGTCGGCCATCGCGAGTGGCTGGTCACCGGCGCGGAGTGCTCCTCGCGCCGGGTGGTCCGCGGCGACGAGCATCAGTCGACCGCGCTGCCCGACGAGGGAGGTGGGGTGCTCGCGGTTGGCGGCGAGCTCCGAGATGCGCTCGGGGCGGCGAACCCGGTCCGCGAGGAGGTCCACCAGCTCGGCATCGCTCATGAAGCCGCCCCTTCCAATAGAACATCGAGCTCGGCGGTGGTCGGCATGGCGTCTGCGCAGGCCAGTCGGCCGGCGACGACGGCACCTGCAGCGTTCGCGAAACGCAACAGTCGTTCGGTCGACCATCCAGCGAGCAGGCCGTGGCACAGCGCTCCGCCGAACGCGTCGCCTGCGCCGAGGCCGTTGACCACCTCGACCTGCATGGGCGCGACGGTCACCGACTCCCCCGAGCGGGCTCCGAGAACTCCCGCGGCTCCCTGCTTGACGACCGCGAGCTCGACGCCGGCCGAGAGCAGCGCGCCGGCGGCAGCCGCGGGCTCGGACTCGCCGACGGCGACAGCGCACTCCTCGAGGTTGCCAACCGCGATCGTGACGTGGTCGAGGGCGGCCGTGACGGCCGCGTGTGCTTCGTCCGGCGACGACCAGAACATCGGCCGGTAGTCCAGGTCGAGCACCGTGATGCCTCCGCTTCCGCGTGCCTCGAGCGCAGCCATGGTCGCCGACCTCGACGGCTCCTGACACAGTCCGGTCACGGTCACCCAGAACACATCGGCCGCCTCGACCGCCCCCAGGTCAAGCTCGCCCGCGGCGATCTGCAGGTCAGGGGCGGTCGGGAAACGGTAGAAGTAGAGCGGGAAGTGGTCGGGGGGAAAGATCTCGCAGAACGTGACCGGTGTCGGCATAGCGGGCACCGACGCCACGAACCTGTCGTCTACCCCGAACCCGCGCAGTGCCTGGTGGATGAAGCGGCCGAAGGGATCGGCCCCGGTCCGGGTGATGACGGCCGAACGCCGACCGTGGATGGCTGCCGCGACAGCCACGTTCGTCGGGCTGCCGCCGAGATACTTGCCGAACGTCGTCACATCCTCGAGACCGACCCCAATTTGTTGAGGGTAGACGTCGACGCTGACTCTGCCCATCGTCAGCACCTCGAACCCGGGTGCGTCCGCTGCGTGCCCAACCCCCGTCATCCGGCCACCTCCCTCAGGAAGTCGAGGCTACGACGAACGTCACCGGCCGGGCCAGGACCCGTCGGTGCGGCGGCCAGCATCACGTCCTGCTCGAGCACGTACCAGCCCGAGTAGCCGGTCGCCTCGAGCGTTCCCACAAGTGTGGCAATGTCGATGTCACCGTCACCGAGCGGCCGGAACATTCCCGCCTCGACTGCGACACCGAAGGGCAGATCACCGCAGAAGACCTGCCGCGCCATGGTCATGTCGACGTCCTTGAGGTGCACGTGGCTCACCCGCTCCGCGTACGCTGCCGTGATCGCGACCGGGTCTGCTCCGCCGGCAGCCAGATGCCCGGTGTCGACGCAGAGGTCCACCACTGAGCCTTGCATCACCCGCTCGACGTCTTCGCCGCGCTCGACCATCGTGCCGATGTGGGGGTGCAGGCAGGCGGCGATGCCCCGGTCGCCAGCGAGGTCGTTGACCCGGTCGAGGTTCGACAGCATGGCGTTCCAGCCGATCTGGTCGAGGACCGGCCGAGCGTCATATCCGGCAACGCCGGTGAAGGCCGCCAACACCATGACCTGGGCGCCGGACGCGAGGCAGCTGTCGACGAACCGGTCGGCCACCGGCAGCGGGTCGTAGTTGTGGTCGTGCAGCAGGATCGGTAGAAACCCGCCGACGGCACGAAGTCCATGGTCCGTGAGCGCCTGGGCCCTGGCCACCGGATCGTCTGGGAGGAACCCGACCGGTCCGAACTCGGTGGCGGCCAGACCGATCATCGCCATCTCCGCCAGCACCCGGTCCGACTCGAGCTGATAGCCCCAACCGGGGACTTCGCTGACACCCCACGAGATCGGCGCACCAGCGATCCGGTTGCGAATGCTGACCCTCGGCTGGTTGTCGTGCTCCATTGTCCGCCTTAGATCCAGAGGGCGTGCCTGGTGACGATGGCAATCGAGCTGACGACCGCGACGGCGCTGACTACCCACGTCTGCTGCGTGTCCCCACATTGTGCTGAGCGACCAACTAGCTGTCAAGGCTTTGTCCTGACATAATGATGTTAGTACTTCTAGTCCGGCCCTCCGTCCTAGACTGAGCAAACTTCGTTTCCCTGTCGATCTCGGAGCAGCTGATGTCCACTTTCCCCACCCTGCGCGTCGATCGCTCCAGCCCGGTCCCCCTTTACCACCAGGTGGCCGAGCAGCTCGAGAGATCGATCGTCGACGGAGTGTTGAAGCCGGGAGAGCGCATAGTCAACGAAGTCGCACTGGCCGACACGCTCGGTCTGTCGCGACCGACGATGCGCCAGGCCATCTCGACGCTGGTCGACAAGGGTTTGTTAGTGCGCAAACGCGGCGTCGGTACCCAGGTGGTGCAGTCCCAGATCCGGCGGTCCGTCGAGCTGACGAGTCTCAACGACGATCTGTTAGCCGGTGGGCGAGCACCGCACACGTTGGTCCTCCGGCTCGAGCTGATCGAGTCCGACGAGACCGCCTCCCGCCAGCTTCAGTTGGCGGCCGGCGATCCCGTCTGGGCAGTCGAAAGGGTCCGTTTCGTGGGGGACGAGCCACTTGCGTTGATGTGCAACCGGCTCCCGGCATCGATTGTCGACCTCAGCGTGGTCGATTTGTCGCTGACCGGCCTGTACGCCCAGCTGCGTGCCTCGGGAGTGCATGTGCGCGTCGCACACCAGACGATCAGCTCGCGCCGGGCGACGTCATACGAGGCGAGGTTGTTGAACGAACGAAAGGGAAGCCCACTGTTGACGATGGATCGGACCGCGTTCGACGACAAGGGTCGCGCCATCGAATCCGGTTCGCACGTCTACCGGCCAGACCTCTACTCCTTCGAAGTCACTCTCGTCGACCGCTGATCGGCCCATGAGAGACCCCGCGTAAACGGTGTCGAGGTGCCTCGACGGCGTGACCGCGAGCTGCGACGTCGATGTCGAGACGCGGCGCGAGCAAGGTCGGCCGCCCCGATGAGCCCTGCCTGGTTGCCGAGGTGCGCGCGCACGATGCGAGCTTCGGGCCGGTAACCCCGGCCCGTCAGCGTCCGGCGAAAGGCGGCGGTCGCTGGGGTGATCAGGAGGTCGCCGGCGTCAGAGACTCCACCGCCGATGACGAACGTGCCTGGGTCCAGCGCAGCAGCGAGGTTGGCGATACCGACACCGAGCCAGTCCCCCAGCCGAGCAAGGAGCTCGACCGCGCAGGCGTCACCGTCCAGTCCTGCCTGCGTGACGAGCAGGCCGGTGATCGCGAACGGGTCGCCCCCAGCCCGCTTGAGGATGCCGTCCGCCTGCGTCGCCCCGGCGGCCACCAGCGCGCGCGCTTCACGCACGAGCGCGTTTGCGCTGGCATACTGCTCCCAGCAGCCACGGTTGCCGCACTCACAGGCATGGCCGCCTTCGACCACCTGCATATGGCCGAACTCGCCGCTGATCCCGTGCCTGCCGCGGTGCACCTGACCGTTCAGCACCAACCCCCCGCCGATTCCGGTACCGAGCGTGATACAGACCAGGTCAGGCTCGTTTTGAGCCGCGCCGAACCGCCACTCGGCCCAGGCGGCGCAGTTCGCGTCGTTGTCCACGATCGTGGAGAGGCCCACGCGGCGGCGGACAGCGTCGCGCAGTGGCTCGTGACGCCACGCAAGGTGCGGGGCGAACAGCACCGTTGACCTGGTGGCGTCGACGAAGCCTGCCGCGCCGATCCCGACCGCAACCACGTAATGGCGGCCCCGGAGGTCCGCCACGATGTCGGCGATGACCCCTTCCACCATCCGCGGGCTCGTCGACGGCGTGTCATGAACCAGGCTCTCGACCACGATGCCGTCCTCGTCGACGACGCCTGCCTTGACCTTCGTGCCACCGACATCGATACCGATCGCGAGTCGCTGCAGCATCACTGTGCTGCTTTCGCCAGATCGGCGGCGCCGATGATCGCTGCCTTGTTGCCCAAGGTCGCGGTGCGCATCTCGAGGTGAGGGCGGTTGTCGGTCGCAGGAAGGAATGATGCGAACGCGGCTGTGAGCGGGACCATGAGCAGGTCACCCGCCTCCGCGACGCCGCCGCCGATGACTACGAGCCCTGGGTCGAGAACCGCGGCCAGGCTGGCGATGCCTTCGCCGAGCCACTGACCGAGCTCGGCGATCAGTGCAGTGCTCAGCTCATCACCGTCCTGCGCGAGGCGAGTGATCGTCTGACCGTCGATGTTGGCCCGATCTCCGTTCGCTGCTGCGAGCAGCGCGTCGCCATCGAGTGCCCGCTCCCGTGCCACTCGTACCAAGGCGCGCCCGCTGGCGTACTGCTCCCAGCAACCATGCTGCCCGCAACCACACTCCAGGCCACCGCGAACAACCCGCAAGTGACCGATCTCTGCAGCGATACCGAAGCGGCCGCGCACCAGTTCTCCGTCGACCACGATGCCACCACCGACGCCAGTACCGACAGCAACCATCAGCAGATCGTGCGCATCACCAGCCGCCCCGAACTGGAACTCCCCCCAAGCGGCTGCATTGACATCGTTCTCAATGATGACAGGCAGGTCGAGTTTGGACGCGAGCTGATCTCGCAACGGCACGTTACGCCAGGCGAGGTTGGGAGCGAACAGCACCGTTGCACGGTCGGCTCCAATGAACCCAGCTGCGCCGACGCCTACTGCGGCGATCTCGTGTCGAGCAGTCACCTCATGCACCACGTCGACGATGGCCTCGACGATCGCACTCGTCTCCTGTGCGGGCGTCTTTCGCCGGGCCTCGTCGATCACCTTGCCGGACTCGTCGACAACTCCCGCGGCGATCTTGGTCCCACCGACGTCGACTCCGATCGTGAGTGTCATCTGTCAGTCCTCCGTCAGGTCGATCTTCTCGAAGGGCGGTCGGGCAGCGAACCGACGTGTGCAGAGCTCATAGGGGCCATTCCCGCCGATCCTCCCATGGTCACTGCGCGTCCGCGTGGAGCTGTCTGGGCGAGCCGGTCAGATCTGCGACTCGACGCGCTTCTTGAGGCCCTTGAGCGCGGTGTCGATGATGACCTTCTCGCCCTTGCGCTTCAACAATCCGATCATCGGGATCAAGAGATCGACTGCGAGCCTGTAGGTCACGTCGGTCTCTCCCCCGCTGGCCTCGAGGATGTAGGCACCCTGCATCGACTTCAGCATCTTGGCCCTGACAAGCGACCAGGTGACCTGGCGGTCACCGTCCCAGTCGTAGCTGAGGGTGTACTCGTCTTTGATGGGCGCAGCGTCGAGCACGAACGCCACCTCACCCGCCCGCCCGTCGTCGCACTCCGAGAGCACCGCAGCGGACTGCACTCCCATCGCCCAAGCGGGATAAGAGCCGAAGTCGGCGATCACGGCCATCACCACGGCTGGCTCCGCGGCGATCGTGATGGTCGAGGTCGTCTGGTTTGCCATCGCCGCTGCCCCTTGTGCTGTTCGTCGGGTCGATTCGGGGCGAGACTACTCGCTCGCCTCGAGACGCCACCGACGCCTCCGCGCCTGGGAGCCGCACACCCTTCGGGAGAGCTCTACCGTTGACCTTCCCCACGAATTTCACTCTTTGTGGTCATCTGACTACACTACGTATAGGTCAGTTGGGGGATTGCCCGTAAACCAACCGTACTAGTCACTTCGGCGCTCTGAGAGTTCTCGACATGTTGACGTCCTTGCAAGCGGCAGAACGGACACAGGCGCGCGTTGACCTAGGTGCCCGCACCTCGTGCATCACCGTCGCCGTCAGCCTTGCCGTCGTGACGGGCGACACCGCTGCCTCTCTCGACACGCTCTTCCTGCTCTGCGCGCTGACGCTGGCCATGTTGCTATTCGCCATGCACAGCGGCCCAGCCGCCAGGGAGTACCTCTATGCGCTCGTGGTCGAGGGCGTCTTGGCCAGTGTCGTGATCGGGCAGGGCTCCTCCGCAGCTGAGGTGTTCATCCTCTATCTCGCGGCTCCGGCCCTCATCGCTGGGTTGCGTGGTGGTGTGCTCGTGGGTGGGGCGGTGGTCGCCGGGGAAGCGCTCGCGGCATTGCCGGCAGCGGTTCAGCTCCAGGACCACCGGCCCGCCCTCTTCGCCCTGTGGCTTCCCTGGTTGTTCGTCGCATTCTCAGTTGCCCTGCTCGGAGCCTGGATCAGACAACTACAGCTGCTGCAGCGTGATTCGCGGTCGTCACCTTATGCATCCGCTCACCATCTTCTCGGCCAGCTTCGCACGGTGACTCGAGAACTGTCGGGGGGTCTCGATATCGAGGTCGTCTCCGAAAGCGTCTTGTCCAGAGCCACCAGCGCGTTGAGCGGCGACCGAGCAGCCCTGCTGCTGCGGGGTGAACTGGGTGACCTCAGCGTCGTCGCCTATCGCGGCGACGAGGCCTTCACCGTTGCACTCGGACAGGATCCGCTGATCCACCGGACGCTCACCAGCCACCGTGCCCACCAGCAGCCGGAGCCCAACAGCCAGCCAAGTCATCAATTCCGCACCTGCCTCCCGCTGATCGTCGGGACTCGCGTGATCGGCGTGGTCGTCGTCGATGGGCCAGCGGGCCTGCCCGCTGACGAACTCGCATTGACTCAGGCGACGCTCGATGACGATGCACTGCGCCTGGAGTCCGCTGTCCTCTTCAGCGACGTGCGGGCGTTGGCGACGGTCGAGGAGCGACGCAGGCTGGCGCGAGAGATCCATGACGGCATCGCGCAGGAGATTGCCTCAATCGGTTACCTAGTCGACGATCTCGCGCGAGACGAGTGCAATCAGGGCCATCACGACGGTCTCACCGACCTGCGGGACGAGCTCACTCGGATCGTCACCGAGCTCAGGTTGTCGATTTTCGACCTGCGCAGCGGAGTGTCCTCGAACGACGGGCTGGGCTCGGTCCTCGGTGACTATGTGCGCGGAGTGGGCAAGAGCTCAGGGATGACCGTCCACCTGTCCCTGGAAGAGAGCCCTCATCGACTTCGGCTGGACGTCGAGACCGAGCTGTTGCGGATCGCACAAGAAGCGGTGACCAACGCGCGGAAGCACTCCCACGCCGCCAACATGTGGGTGACGTGTCGGGTGGAGCCGCCATTCGCCGAGATCCGTATCGAAGACGATGGGCGTGGTGCCGTCATGACCCGCGACGAGCACTATGGCGTGCACATCATGAAGGAACGTGCATCACGAATCAACGCAGTCCTCACTGTGGCCGACCGGCTCGGTGGGGGAACCGTGGTCTCCGCCGTCCTGCTTCCCGCAGAGGTGGCGGTTCACGCCAAGACTGGAGACAGCTATGCCCTACACCGTGCTGCTGGTTGACGACCACGATCTGATCCGGCAGGGACTGCGCCGGGCGTTTGACCGCCACCGCGACTTCACCGTCGTCGCCGAGGCGTCATCGGTCGGCGCCGCTCTCCAAAGCGCCGCCGACAAGGAACCCGACGTCGTCGTCTGTGACATCCGGCTACCCGACGGCAGTGGGTTGGAGGCAGTGCGGACGCTACGCGGTCAGCGACCGGACATCGGTCTCGTCGTCTTGACGATGTACGCCGGCGACGAACATCTGGTGGCCGCGCTCGAGGCAGGGGCGTCCGCATTCGTCCTCAAAGACGCCCCGAGCGACGACGTCGTGGCCGCGGCCCGGCACGCCGCTGTCTCTCCACGGGCCTTCACCGCTCCCGACCTAGCCAGCGCCATGCGCCGTCGAATGACTCCATCCGGTCCCCGGCTGTCCCCCCGGGAGACCGAGGTGCTCAACCTGTTGGCAGAGGGTTACGGCGTCGGGCCGATCGCTCGTCGGCTCTTCATTAGCGAGTCGACAACGAAGACACACGTCTCGAAGATCTACGACAAGCTCGGGGCGGCTAATCGCGCCCAGGCGATCATGAAGTCCATCCAGGCCGGCCTGATCTCCGCCGAGCTGATGGCCAGGACCGACTGAGTCGGCGGTGACCGCCCCTCAGCCAATCGGCCTTAGCGTGAGAAGCTTCGCTACTTCGCCCGCCCGACCCAGGCAAGGGAAGCGGTCCGAGCCAAGAGTCACGTCGCCCGCGCCGAGGTAAGGGCGCTACACAGGCGGGTGGCAATTCCCGGCACATCTCGAGGCGCCACCACCCAACTGGACCGGCAACCTTCCGCAGCTTCCGGCGCACCTCCCGAGTTGCCGACGATGATCGGCAGACCGCAGGCCGCGGCCTCCAAGAAGACGATGCCGAAGGCCTCCGGCTCGAGACCCCAGAGCCGGGTCCGGCAGGGTAGCGCGAAGACGTCCGCCATCGCATAGACGAGCGGCATCTCGCCCCAGTCGACAGCTGGGACGAACGTCACCGAAGCCGCCACCCCCTGGCGACGGACAAGTCGCGCCAATCGAGCCCGCGAGGGGCCATCCCCGACGATCACCAGTCGCGCACGGTGATGTCTGTCCAACACGGAAGGCCAAGCCTTGATGAGGGTGTCGTGTCCCTTGCGGCGTACCAACCGCGACGCAGACAACACCACTGGCTGGTCGTCGGTCAGACCGAGCCGGCGTCGCCAGACGAGCCCGTCCAGCCCAGGCCGGAATCGCTCCCGGTTCACCCGCGGCGACAACCTCTCCATCCGTGCGACGGCACGAGGCGACAGCGCCCTCGCTATCTCACGCCGGCAGTACTCGCTGACATAGGTCAGCACGTCGACGTCCTCACCAATGCGGTACAACAGCCGACGGGCAACCGGGACTCTTGCCCACCAGACCTCGTGTCCGTGGGTGAGGCCCTTGGCATGAGACACGCCGGACGCGCGCTTCAGCCCAGCTGCGAGCAGACCCAACGGCGCGGCCGCACCGAAGAGGACGTGATCGCATCCGTGGTCACGAGCCACCTGCTGAACCGCTCGGGCAACTCGGAATGTGGGGAGCAGAGTGCGTGCTCGGTCGCGGATCACCGGGTAGTCGACCGACCGATCAACGACGTCAGACCCGGCCATCCGCGCCGTGTAGACCACCAGCTCGTGGCCGAGCATGTCTGCGCAGAGCGAGAAGACAAACGACTCGATTCCGCCCCGGCGCGGCGGGAAGTCATTGGTGACGACGAGGGTCTTGGTCACGGCTGACCGTCGCGCGCGGCAGCCGGGACGAGCAGCAGCATCTGCCGAGCAACGATTCCTGTCACCGGCGAAGGCCCTCGAGGTAGCCGCGCCACTGCTGCGTGAAGATCCGCCGACTTGTTCCCAGGTCGCGAAAGGCCCCCGCCAGATCGTCAGGGTCGTGGACGACTGCCTCGTAGAAACGGACCAGCCCGCGCTCGCCGTACGTCTGGGCGATCAGCTTGTTCGCCAGCCAGGCCTGCTCGTAGGACACCTCGAGGCCGCGCCGGCCCGCGGCGAAGTCGGAATGCGCCGGCAGTCGCTTCGGCACACCGTTGCGTCGGATGTCGCGGAGGACCGCATGCGCCGAGACGGAGAGCGGGACGTCGACCGCACCGACCCCTACATAGTCGGCGAACCCCTCTGCCACCCAAAGCGGCATGCCGACGACGGCAGCGTTGGTGGCGACGTGGGTGGCCTCGTGCGTCATCACGACGCGAGAACCGAGCGGACCGAGGCCAGTCAAGACAGCAGCGTTGACCACGACCACGACCGGCCCGTCGGCACGGGTAGATCCGTCGACGGTCGTGGTGACGGCCGCGATAGCGCGATAAGTGCCAGGAGCGGCCGCCAGCAGCGCCTCGAGGTCCCGGCTGGAGTCAGCCACGTACGCGACGAGCTTGCCGTCCCACCATGGGAGCACGGTCTGGACGTCATCAACCGCTTGCCTGAGGTGCGCCGCGACTCGAGACGCCGTGGCCTCGCTCGACGCGGCGACCAGGGTGCGCGGCGAGCGGCGTACGTCGAGACGACCCAACGACCAGATCGGTTGTCGCTGTCCGTCTGCCGCTCGCACATCGATGATGTAGGCGCGATCATGGCGCCGCACGAACGTGTAGCTGACGATCGTTCGAGCTGGGCTACGGTCGAACCCTGCGAGCGCATATCCGACCTCGACGTCCGCCCTCCATGCCGGTCCTCCAAGCCGCTCGGCGCCCCGGCTGAGCCCGGATTCGGCCGCGATGTATCGGGTGTCGAGTTCTTGGACCCCGAGCGCCCGGAGGTTGGCGTACGTCGTCTGCGCGCGCCGCTGAACGGCAGCCGTCGTGGCGTCCCAAGCGCTGAGGTAGTCGGCCCGGCTTCCTGCTCGCAGACCGGCGCCCTGACGCTGCAGAGCCCGGATGGCAAGCGAGTTCCGCTGTGCGGCCGAGTCAATCGACCCCGCCTCGCCTCGGGAGCTCGACGGCGGCAGCGGGGTGGGCTCAGAACCTCGTTGTTCAGTCAGCCAGACAACGGACAACACGACAATCGAGACGACGGCGAGCGCACCCACCGATCGCAGCCACGCTCGCGACGACCATGGCCTCGGCTCTTGGTTGACACTCACACCGTCGTTCGTCGACACAGACCAATCCTAGGCGGGCGATGCCTACCCAGATGCAGGTCAGTCGTCCGTCAGGCGATGCGGACGGCGCTGCTGATCGGCATCGAGTCGACCGGGACGACCTCCACCGGGCGGCTAGGGTTCGCAGCGTGAACGAGTAGACCGTTGCCGATGTACATGCCCACGTGGGAGATCGGCGAATAGTAGAAGACCAGGTCACCAGGTTGCAATGCCGAGATCGATACTGGGGTGCCCGCGCTCGGCTGCGCGCTGGAGGCGTGTGGGATGGACACGCCGGCGGATTGCCAGGCATACATCGTGAGGCCCGAACAGTCGAACGAGTCCGGCCCCGCGGCGCCATAGACGTACGAGTCGCCGACCTGGTCGAGCGCCGTCTGCACGGCGATCTGCGCCCTGTCGGAGGCAGGCACATCACCGAGGCTGAGGCGAGGTTGGCCGCGGTTCGGTTGCGTTTCGACCGCCGGGTTGGGCTGGGCCCCGACCGCTGGGCTGGGCTGGGCGGCCACCTCCGGGTGCACTTGCGCGGCCGCCTGGAGGGCGCGCACACGCGCGCGCGCTTCCTCCTTGAGCTGCCCGAGCAGCTTCGTGGATTCGCTGATCGAGCCATCTAGCTCGGCCTGGTGCTTGGCGGCCTCACGCTTGTCGTCGGTGAGAGCGTCGACGGCATCTTCTGCCTGCAACGCTTGAATGCCGAGCTGCTTTTGCTGCTGCCTCAGTTTGAGCAGCAGCCCCGCCTGCTGGTCGGCAACCATCGAGGCGGTGGCCATCTCGTCAAGCAACTGCCCGGCGTCGTCGGCCGTGAAGAGCGCGGTGGCGGGCGAGCTCGTCGAAGCGACCTGGTAGTCATCGACAGCCATCGCGACGACCCTGCCGCGCAGCCTCTCGACGCGAGTCTGCTGACGGGTCACGTCGGCCTCGAGAGTGTCCAAGCGCTCCTGCGCGCCGTGCATGTCGACGCGGACGGCGTTCAGGTTCTCGGAAGCGATCTCGGACTCGTGGCCGAGTGCGTCAAGCTGTCTCTTCACCTCGGCGATCGACGGCTTGTCGGGTCCACTGTCGGGTCCGTCGGGGTCGGCAGCACCTGCGGGGGCGAGCACAAGACTGGCGATCAGCGCCGCACAGCAGCCGAGGGCGGTCCGAGTGGCGAAGGATGGCATGTGGTGTGTACGGCCGTTCGACACGGGTCGACGGTCTCCCTCTCACTAGCGATCACAGGCAACGGCAGAGCCGACAACTTCTGGAGGCGCGTCGGCTGCGTCCCGCATCAGCGCGGCGTCACCGAGAGCCGACTGATCACACTACAGATGCACAGCGCAACGGTCCAAGGGTGCTGCTGTTTCGTGGATATTCGTTGGTGGAATCATCTCACTCCCCTCTCACCCGACCCCTCTGCATCACCGGCCACGGCTAGGGCGGTTGCGCCCTCTCACGGACCGTCGACGTAGCGGGACTCGACCGCCTCGGCCATCCGCAGCGGCGGCACCAGGCCGGCGTCAGACAACACGTCGATCGCGTGGCGCTCGACGTCGTCGAGCTCGACGCCGTACGGCGGCCCGCCGAGAAGCACTGTCACGACACAGTCTCCGCAGCCGATGCCGCGCATCGTGCACCGGTCGCAGTCGATCACAACAGGTTGGTCATGGTCGACCTCGCCAGCAAGGTCGAGGCCGAGCGACGGGACCGGCTCGGCCGCGGCCGCCGGCTCTACGGGCCAGCGCGTGGGAGTGGGACGGGGTGCTTCTGCGGTCATGACGACCTCCGACTCGGGGGAAGAACTTGTGCCTTGTCGATGACGCTAGAGACCTCGACCGACAGTCTCAGACGCGTTGACCGCCCCGACGGAGGAATAGCTCAGACTGGACCGAGACGCTGCTGTGGCCTCGGCGCCCGCTCGAGACGGATCCGGTCACCGGAGACCACCACTCCTCCGTGCACGACAACGGCCATCACGCCGGCCTTGCGCACCAGGGCACCGGCGCCGTCACGGTGAAGCGTCGCCTGCATGAGCCCGGGCCTGAACCGGTCGAGCTGCGTGCAGGGATTGCGTAGACCCATGACCGCGACGACGGCGTCTGCGCCGAGGTGGATGAGGCTTCCACGGGCAAGGCTGAGGAGATCGATCCCACGGGTGGTGACGTTCTCGCCGATGTCGCCTGGAGCGAGGTCATACCCCCGCAGTGCCAGTTCATCGTGCAACTCGGCGTGCACGAGGTGGACCTGGCGCAGATTGGGCTGAGTCGGGTCCCGGCGTACGCGGGACCGGTGTTGCACGGTGACGCCGGCGTGCGAGTCGCCCTCCACCCCGACACCCGCGACAAGCGTGATGGCGGACTGGGTCTGTTTGCTGAACCCGTGGCGGAGGCTCGCGCTCACCGCGACGACGGTTGCAGGCACTGCAGACATGGCTCGATCGTGGCGCACGTGACGGCGTACGTCCTCACTGGGTCCAGGAGGAGACCGCGGAAGTCACAGCCCGAGCACCGCAATTAGCGCCTGCGACGTAACCGAGCGCGCCCCCATCTTGGACACGCTCTCCGCCACCTCTCGGTCGGTCGAGACGACAACAAGTGGGCGCCCGACGGGTTCCGCCGACACCAGGTGCCGGATCGTGTCGTCGGCGATCACCCCAGGCGGGCTGAACAGCACCCGGAGGACACGCGGCGACGCCACGGTCGGCGGGTGCAGGAGATCGGCACCGTCGAACACGATCGTCGTCTCGATCCCCCTTCCCGCCACCAGCGCCGCGACGCGGCTGGCGAGCCGGTTGCGCTGCTCCTCGAGCGGCGCGGTGGGCCACGCGGACTTCGAAACGTTGTAGCCGTCGACGATGAGATGGGCCCGCGGTAGCTCGATCAGCCTTCGAAGCAACACCGGGTCGTCGCTCTGCAGCGATCTGCCGACACCAGCGAGACCTCCGCCGGCGTCCGGCTCGATCGCGCGGACGGTGTCGGCGGGGAGCAGGTCGCTCAACGGAAGGGCGAGCTCCCGGCGCAGTCCGGCGGCGCTGTCCATGATCGTGTCGAGCAACAGGCGCTGACGCATCGTCTCAGCCTCGCGGTCCTCTCGGACGGCGCGACGCGTGGACGCCGACTGCGACTCGAGCTGGTCGACGCGGGCGCGGAGCCGCCGCACCTCGGCTTCGGCGACCCGAGTAGCCGCAGTCGCTGCGCGGCGCGCCCCTTCCACCGCGTCGTCCAGGCCGGCGACCGTCTGCTGCGCCTGCTTGAGCTGCTGACGTGTCTGACCGAGCGTACGACGCAGGGTGGTGTTGTCGCCCTTGACCTCGTCCAGCTGACTTCGCAGCTTGTCGCGCACCGATCTGACCTCTGCGCGGGACGCGGCCAGATCTGCGAGCAGCTTCTCGATCATGGCTGCCAGATCTCCCCCAGGAGCCTCCCGCCGTCCCTGCTCTGCCCGGACGGCACCAGCGACCACGTCTCCCCAACCGTCCGTGCGGACGATGAACGCGACAGCCGCCGCGACAGCCTGTGTCTCGTCGTCGACAGATGGTGTGCCGGACTCGAGCTCGAGTACGACGGCGGGGGTGCTCGCCCGCACCTGTGCTGCGACGTGTTCGCGGAACTCGTCATCACGGTCCAGAGCGCTGGCAATCCGGGTGCCGACCAACTTGGTGCGCTTAGCGGGAGCAAAGTTGGCTGACGTGCGCAGGGCAGGCGGGAGGTGGACCGCTGGCACCCGGCTCATGGCGTCAGAAGCAAGCCAGATGACCCGCGAGCGCAGCCGAGGCGGGAGCGAGTCGACCGTCGGGATCGGCGTCGCGCCTTCCCCATTCGTCGCTTCGTCGTTACCGGTCACCAACAACTGCTCCAGGCCTCAGGACCATCTCGACAGTGTCATTGCGGCCGCACCACCGGCACGCCACCGACATCACCCGCTCGCGGACCACCTCGGTGTCCTCGATGGTGGCGCCGCCGGCAAGGTCGAGGTGCCAGAACTCATGCGTCGTAGACTCAGGCACCACATCGAAGCGCGTCATGTTGCCGCAGCCTGTGCACCGCCATCGGTGTAGCTCGTCAGGCACGTCGCCGGGCGCGGACGCGCCGACGCCGGCGGTGTCGACGACCACATCGTCGGTGGGCTGGTTCATCGCTCGCCTTCCTTGAGGTGTCCCCTCGGTGATGGTCACCTCTCCTTTCTCCAGGGTAGTGCTGCACGTCAGCGGGTCTGACGCGTTTCTCGCTCGCCGACCACGCCGCGGCCAAGAGACGGCGAGGCGCCCGGCGTACGTCACCGAAGCGGACGGGGCTGCGGAGGTGCCGAGTCCGCGCGGCAGCAGGCGCGTCGTGGACAGTTTTCGTCGGTGGTCGCCCCTAGCGTCGTGACCATGAGCACCGTGCTCCCCACCTCCGGTCCGTCGCCGGCCCCTCCAGCGTCGTCGTCGCAGGCGACGCCGGTGCAGCAAACGTTCGACGAGCTCGGCACTGCGCTACGCCACATCACCTTCGTGGTCGTGGACCTCGAGACCACCGGTGGCTCGGCCACGGCAGGTGCTTCGATCACGGAGATCGGTGCAGTCAAGGTGTGTCGCGGCGAGAAGCTCGCGGAGTTCCAGACGCTCGTACGCCCCAGCCAGCCGATCCCGCCGTTCATCTCCGTGCTCACCGGCATCACCAACTCGATGGTTGCCGACGCTCCGCGGATCGAGGCGGCATTGCCGGCGTTCCTCGAGTTTGCTCGCGGTGCAGTGTTGGTGGCGCACAACGCGCCGTTCGACGTCGGATTCCTGCGTCACTATTGCGAGCTGATGGGGATTGGGTGGCCGCGCTTCGACGTGCTCGACACCGCCAAGCTCGCCCGCCGCGTGATCACCCGCGACGACGCCCCCAACTGCAAGTTGTCGTCGCTGGCGCGGCTGTTCAGGTCGACGACGACCCCGAACCACCGGGCGCTCTCAGACGCTCGCGCCACCGTCGACGTACTGCACGGGCTGATGGAGCGGCTCGGCAACCTTGGCGTGCACACCCTTGAGGAGCTCCAGACCTTCTCGTCGCGCGTCTCGTCGGCGCAACGCAAGAAGCGCCATCTCGCCGAGCAGCTCCCGCACTCCCCGGGTGTCTACCTCTTCCGCGATGGTCGCGGCCGCGTCCTCGATGTCGGTACGTCGAAGGACCTGCGCGCACGCGTGCGCACGTATTTCACGGCGAGCGAGACGCGCTCACGGATGGGCGAGATGGTCGGGCTCGCCGAGTCGGTCGAGGGAATCGTATGCGCGACAGCGCTCGCGGCGGAGGTGCGCGAGCTGCGGCTCATCGCCGAGCACAAGCCGCGCTACAACCGACGTTCGAAGTTTCCTGAGCGTGTGAGCTGGGTCAAGCTCACCGTCGAAACCTGGCCCAGGCTGTCGCTCGTGCGGAAGGTGCTCAACGACGACGCCGACTACCTTGGCCCGTTCCGCTCGCGACAGCAGGCGGAGGCTGCGATGTCCGCCCTGCACGAGAGCTTCCCCATCCGGCAGTGCAGCGACCGTCTCCCGAGGCAGCCGAGTCGCAGTGCCTGCGCTCTCGCCGAGATGGGCCGGTGCCTGGCGCCGTGCGACGGCTCAGTGTCCGAGCGCGACTACCTCGTCACGGTCGAGTCCCTGCGGCACAGTCTCGACGCGAGTCCAGCCCGGGTCACGGCGGCCGTCCGGCAGCGGATGGATCTGCTCGCCAAGGCCGAGCGGTTCGAAGAGGCAGCCTCCCACCGAAACCGGATGACGAGCTTCGTCCGGGCGGCCGCCCGCACCCAGCGGCTGCGTGCTCTGACCTCCTGCGCCGAGATTGTGGCCGCCCTCCGGGACGACGACAACCGCTGGTCGGTGCACGTGATCCGGCACGGTCGGCTGGCTGCGGCCGGTGTGATCCCGCCCGGAGTCAGCGCACGTGACTGGACCGACATGTTGCAGCTGGCCGCCGACACAGTCGTACCGGGACCTGGGCCGGCACCGGCGGCCACTCCGGAGGAGTCCGAGAAGCTGTTGCGGTGGCTCGAGCAGCCTGGGGTCCGGCTGGTCCATGTCGAAGGCACGTGGTCGTGCCCGATCGACGGCGCCGAGTCGCAGTGTGAGCTTCTCGACGCCGTCGACACCTCGCGCAATTCGGTCGTCCCGTTCGACGACCACCGGCACTCGGCCACCCTCAGCCGCCCCGCCCGCTGACCTCTGCGGCGAGCGGCAGATCATCTCGCCTTAGCCTCTGTTCATGACTGACACACCGGCGAACACGGCGCCGTACGGCTCGTGGTCCTCACCCATCACCACCGAGCTGCTCACGGCAGGCAGTATCGGGCTCGATGAGGTCCAGGTGGATGCCGACGACATCTATTGGATCGAGCGACGTTCGAACGATGGTGGCCGATCTGTCCTTGTCCGTTACCGCCCGGGCGGTCGCTGCGTCGACCTGACCCCCGCTCCGTTCAATGTGCGCTCCCGTGTGCACGAGTACGGGGGCGCCGCCTACACCGTGCGAGACGGGCTCATCGTGTTCGCAAACTTCGACGACCGTCGTCTCTACCTTCTCGACACGCAGACGCCTGACAACCAGCCGACGCCGCTGACGCCTGAAAGTGATTTCAGGTACGCAGCTCCGGAGCTAGACCTACGACGCCGACGCCTCATCGCGATTCGGGAGGATCACACGAACTCCGACGAAGAGCCGGTCAACACCCTCGTCAGCCTCGACCTTGACGACGTCGACCCCCACGGCGGTCGTGTCATCTTCACAGGCAGCGACTTCGTCAGCTCTCCCACCCTCGACGCGGACGCCCGTCGACTGGCCTGGATCACCTGGAACCACCCGGCCATGCCGTGGGACCGCGCCATCTTGTGGGTAGCAGACGTCGTCACCGATGGCTCCCTCGCACGGGTTCGCGCGCTCACCGATGGCCGCGACGCCGTGGGGCAGCCACGCTGGGCGCCCGACGGACGGCTCTTCTACATCACCGAGCAGAGCGGATGGGCAAACATCACTTCCGTCGATCCCGAATTACCGGACGCTGGTGCTACCCCTCTCCCGCCGCTGGAGCTGGAGTTCGGCCTCCCCGGGTCGGCCCTCGGCTCGTCGGATTACGACTTCGGTGCCGACGGTCGCGTCGTGTGCTCGTGGTGGGACAGAGGAGTCGGCCGCCTCGGCGTCCTCAACCCTGCCACCGGAGCACTGTCGCCCGTCAGCACCGCTGCCGTAGCCTTCTCCAGCCTCACGTGCACGGGCGACTCTGTCGTCCTGATTGCGAATGAACCGCTGGAGCCCGCTGCCGTCACTCGCATCAGCCTGGAGCGGCCCGACACCCCGGCGGCGGCGACGCTCATGCGCTCGACCGACGCCGAGCTCGACAAGGCCTGCCTGAGCGTCGCCGAGGAGCTGACCTGGCACAACTCAATGGGTTTGCCGGTGCACGGCTTCTTCTACGCGCCCACCAACGGTCGGGTGACTGCTGACCCGGCCGAGTTGCCGCCGTTGCTCGTGGTTTCACACGGCGGCCCGTCATCGCTGTCCTCTCCGGCGCTCAGCCTGGGCGTGCAGTACTGGACGAGCCGCGGCTTCGCGGTGCTCGATGTCAACTACGGCGGCAGCACCGGTTTCGGACGCGAGTACCGAGAGCGTCTGCGCGGGGGCTGGGGGGTCGTTGACGTCGACGACTGCGCTACCGGCGCGCAGTTGCTGGCTGAGTGTGGGCGCGTCGACAGCGACCGGCTCGCGATCCGGGGCGGCAGCGCTGGCGGGTACACAACATTGTGTGCGCTCACGTTCACCAAAGTCTTCAAGGCGGGGGCCAGCTATTTCGGTATCGGCGACCTGGAAGCGCTGGTTCGAGACACGCACAAGTTCGAGTCGCGCTATGTCGACGGGCTCGTCGGGCCATACCCAGCAGCCAGGGAGCTTTACCGCGAGCGGTCTCCTGTTCACCACGTCGAACGACTCAGCAGCCCCATGATCCTGTTTCAGGGTGCTGACGACGAGGTTGTACCGCCCAACCAAGCCCAAAGCATGGCCGATGCACTTCGCGCAAGAGGGTTGCCAGTGGCACTGCTCATCTTCGAGGGGGAGGGGCACGGATTCAGGATGCAAGCAAACATCACTCGAGCGCTCGAGGCTGAGCTGTACTTCTACGCCCGGATCTTCGGCTTCACCCCGGCGGATCCGATCGAGCCGGTTACCATCGACAACCTTGCCCCGAAGGGTCACACCCCCTGAAAGCAAAGGACGTGGCGCTGGCGACCGGCGAGCCGGTACGCCGACCTAGTTCACCAGGACAACCGTTGGCAGCAACCACGCACTAGTGTCGCGGTTAGCACTCGCATCAAAGGAGGCAGCGTGATCACGGCCATTGTCTTTGTCAAGGCCGACGTCGCGAGGATCCCGGAGGTGGCCGAGCAGATTGCCGCGATCGACGGCGTGAGCGAGGTCTACTCGGTGACCGGTGACATCGACCTGATTGCGTTGTTGCGGGTCCGCAACCACGACGACGTCGCATCGCTCGTGCCAGACCACCTCAACAAGGTCCCCGGAGTGCTCTCGACCGAGACGCACATCGCGTTCCGGACTTACTCCAGTCACGACCTCGAGGCAGCCTTCTCGCTCGGCGCCGAGTAACGGGCGAGGGCACGCGTGGCGCGTCACCCGTCCGGAGGGACGCTCGTTGGTGACGACTCAACACTCATTTTGTGACGGCTCAATGCCAATTTTGTGACGGCTCAACGTGAAGGTGAGGGGTAGGGGGTGTTGGCGGCGGCCAGCCACGCGACCAGCTTGGCCTTGGCAGCACCGGAGTCCACCGCGGCGGCAGCCCGGTCGAGGCCCGCGCTGAGCCGCTCGACCAGCGGGGCGTCACTCACGTCGTACGCCGCGATGCCCGCGGCCGCGTTCAGCAGCACGGCGTCGCGAACCGCCCCCGGCGCACCGTCGAGGAGCCGGTGGACCACGTCGGCGTTGAACGTGACGTCTCCCCCACGGAGGTCGTCCGGCTGGGCGTAGCCGAGCCCCAGGTCGGCAGGGTCGAGCTCGTGCTCTGAGGTGGCGCCGCCGACGATCGACCAGATCTGCGACGTCGTCGTCGTGGTGATCTCGTCGAGCCCGTCGTTGCCACGGAAGACGAACCCCTCCACGCCACGCTTGGCCAGCACGCTGGCGACGATGCCCGCCAGCCGTGCGTCAGCAACTCCGACCGCCTGGGCCTGCGGTCGCGACGGGTTCGCGAGCGGCCCGAGGAAGTTGAACGTCGTGGCCACCCCGAGCTCGCGGCGCGGCACGGCAGAGTGGCGCAGCGCCGAGTGGAATACGGGCGCGAAACAGAAGGTCAGCCCGACCTCTCGGGCGATCTCACCGACCCGCTGCGCCGGCAGGTCGAGCGGGATACCCAGCCCTTCCAGCACATCGGCCGAGCCGCACGAAGACGAGGCCGCGCGGTTGCCGTGCTTGACGACGGGTATGCCGGCGCCTGCCGTCACGAGGGCCGCCATCGTTGAGATGTTGACGGTGTGCGAGCGGTCGCCGCCGGTACCGACGATGTCGACCGCGCGTCCTTCAAACGCCAGCGGCGTGGCGAACTCGTACATCGTCGCCACCAACCCCTCGACCTCGTCGACCGTCTCCCCCTTGGCGCGCAGCGCGACGGCAAAACCTGCGATCTGGGCCGGCGTGGCCGCACCGGCCAGGATCTCGCGCATCGCCCAGCCGCTCTGCTCCCCGCTCAGGTCGTGGCCGGCGATGAGGCTGGAGAGCAGTTCGGGCCACGAGAAGGTCGCCTCAGCCATCGCGCACCATGCCTCAGCCGGCCGTGAGCTCGGCCCGCGGACGAAGCAGGCGGATGACGGTCTCGGCGAGCAGCAGCGGGTCGATGGGGTGCGGCACCGCGGCCTCAGCTCTCGACCACGTCGCGAGCCAGCCGTCTTCAGCACGACCGGTCAGCACCAGCACCGGTGGGCACTGATAGATCTCGTCCTTGAGCTGGCGACAGATGCCCATCCCTCCGGCGGGCGCCGCTTCGCCGTCCAAGATGGCGAGGTCGACATCGCCGGCATCCATGGTCGAGATCACGACCGGCTCGGTGGCGCACTCCACATAGTCAACGGCCGGGAGGTCGGGGTGCGGTCGATTCCCGAGCGCGAGGATGACCTCACTTCGAGTGTTGGAGTCGTCGCTGTAGATCAGCACCAACATGTCATGACCTGCCTCAGGACGTGGGTTCGACGTGCAGCCGTGATGCTACCGGGCGCACCCGGCGCGCGCGTTGTGGTCAGGCCCGCGACGCCTCCTCGCGGTCGAGCCGGCGATCGACCCGTTGCGCCTCGCGCTGGCTCTCTCGTATCCACTGCACGAACAGCACAGCGAAGAGGACGAGACCGACGATGTCGCCTGCCGCCCACAAGATGCCGCCGGCGATGTGTTGGTCGTCCGCCGGACTCGGCGGCCACGAACGGTCGAGGGAGAGATACCAGTGGCCCCCGATCAGAGTGTCCATCGCCATGATCGTGACCCCGAGAAACGCATGGAACGGCAAGGTGGCGAAGACGGTGAGCATCCGGAACGGGTAGGCGACCTTTCCCGGCACCGGGTCCAGGCCGAGCAGCGGCCAGAAGAAGAGGCATCCGACCACCACGAAGTGCAGGTGCAGCAGGTCGTGCAGCGCGTCCGATCGCAACGTCGCGTCGTACCACCCTGAGAAGTAGAGGGCCCAGGGGCTCGCGACGAAGATCGCGAATGCCACCGGCGGAAAGGACACCACCCGTGCCACCCGGCTGTGCAGCAGGAAGAGCAGCAGCCGGCGCGGCTGACCTGGCAACGTCCGCAGCGCGAGCGTGACCGGCGCCCCCAATGCCAAGAGCACCGGCGCCACCATCGACAAAACCATGTGTTGCGCCATGTGCATGCTCAGCAGCGTCGTGTCGTAGGTCGCCAGTGACGAGCTCGTCGCAACCAGCAGCGCACCACAGCCACCCAGGACAAAGCTGACCGTGCGCCAGCCCGCCCAGCGGTCGCCGCGACTCACCAGCGATCGGACCCCGAACAGATACACGGCGGCCGCGAGGAGCACCGCCAGCAGCGGCCCCGGCTCGAACGTCCACGCCGAGAAGACCCGACCGAGGTCGATCGGGGCGAGCTGGACACCCGGATCGGCATGGGCCACGAACATCACGTGACCAGCGTAGGTGCCCCGCCGTGCCCGCTGGGAGCACGACTCTTTTGCGGTCGCGCCGAGGTGTCTACGACGACCCGCCGCCATCACCTCCTGGGTCGGGGGGTCGCCGCATCTCCCCTCGGACCGCAGGACATAATGGCGACGTGGCGACGACGACAGCGGCGGTCCCGGCCTCACGGCTCCACGGACAGCATGACAGGCCGAGTATGGTCAGTGTCGGCACGATCGTGTGGCTCGCCAGCGAGCTGATGTTCTTCGCGGCGCTCTTCGCCATCTACTTCACGCTTCGCAGCGCCACTCCCGACACGGTCGCGCTGTGGGCCCAGGAGACGCAGAAGCTCAACGTCCCGTTCGCGTCGGTCAACACCACGGTCCTCGTGCTCAGCTCGGTCACGTGTCAGCTCGGGGTGTTCGCCGCCGAGCGCGGACAGGTCGGCCGGACAGGCAACGTCTTCCAGGTCGGCAGGTGGGGTCTGCGGGAGTGGTTCGTGCTCACCTACGCCATGGGCTCGTTCTTCATCGGTGGGCAGGCACTCGAGTACGCCGCACTGGTCCACGAGAACGTCACGATCCCGTCGTCGCCTTACGGCTCGATCTTCTACCTCGCCACCGGGTTCCACGGTCTGCACGTGACCGGCGGGCTGATCGCCTTCCTGTTCGTGCTGGGCCGCACCTACCTGGCCCGCACGTTCACCCACGAACAAGCCGTGACAGCGATCGTCGTGTCCTACTACTGGCACTTCGTCGACGTCGTGTGGATCGCCCTGTTCGCCACCATCTACCTGCTGCAGTGATGACCGAGAGAGGGACGTCTTCGTGAAGTACCTGTCGACTCGACGTCGGCATCCACTCGCCGGGTTGCTGGTAGTGCTGCTCGGCCTGCTCGCGGTCGGTGCGTTGTACTCCGCCCTGCGTCCGGCAACGGCCGCCGCCGACGGCGCCAAGACCGACGAGGAGCTGGTCTCCGCGGGACGGCAGCTGTACGTCGTCAGCTGCTCGTCCTGCCACGGTCTGAACGCCGAGGGCATCGTCACCAAGCGCGGGAGCAACTACGGCCCGCCGCTCGTCGGAGTCGGCGCCGCAGCCGTCGACTTCCAGGTCGGCACCGGCAGGATGCCGATGGAGCAGTCCGGCACCCAGGCGCCGAGCAAGGAGCCGGTGTTCAACGAAGAAGAGACGCGGGCGCTCGCCGCCTACATCGCCTCCCTCGGCCCGGGTCCAGCCATCCCAGACGAGCAGTCCTACAACACAGCGGGCGCCACCGAGGAGCAGATCGTCCGTGGCGGGCAGCTGTACCTCACCAACTGCAGCGCCTGCCACAACTACGCCGCCTCTGGCGGTGCCCTCCGAGACGGCCGCTACGCGCCGCCGCTGCTCGATGTCGAGTCCAGGTACATGTACGACGCCATGCTGACCGGCCCGCAGCAGATGCCGGTGTTCTCCGACGAGGTGCTGACCCCAGAGGACAAGCTGGCGATCATCTCCTACATCAACGTGCTGAAGTCGCAGCCGGCGTACGGCGGCTCCGGCCTCGGTAGCCTGGGCCCGACGACCGAGGGGCTCTGGGGATGGCTGGGGGGGATCGGAGCGCTCGTGCTGGCCGCGGTCTGGATCGCCAACAACGGAGCTCGGGCGGGAGGCCAGTCATGACCGAGAAGAACCTTCCGGAGCGCTCCGAGGCCTCGCAGCACGACAACCCGCTGCTGCCTGCCGAGGCAGCGGAGCCGATCGCCGACCCAGGACTGCCCGCACACCAACCGCGCCCGACCGACGTCGACCCCGCCCTCGAGCGGCGCGCCGAGCGCCAGGTATCTGCGATGTTCACCGCGGCCGCCGTCTTGGCGCTGGCGTTCTGCGTCGCCTACTTCGCCATCGACCGAGACAGCATCTTCATGAGAACATCTGCCTCCAACCTGGCCCTCGGTCTGTCCTTGGGCCTGGCGTTGCTGCTCATCGGGCTCGGTGCCATCCAGTGGGCCAAGAAGCTGATGGCAGACCACGAGATGATCGAGTACCGGCACTCGGCGGCAGGCACGGCGGAGGACCGCGAGGAGGCGCTGACCGCCTTCAAGCAAGGGGCTGAGGAGTCCGGTTTCGGTCGCCGCAAGCTGGTCCGCAACAGCCTCCTAGGCGCCCTCGGCATGCTTGGCCTACCCGCCGTCGTCGCACTTCGTGACCTGGGTCCTCTTCCAGGCGTGAAGCTGGAGCAGACGGTGTGGAAGAAGGGTGTTCGGATCGTCCAGGACGTCGACGGGCAGCCGATCAAGGCCAACGGTTTGTCCAACGGGCAGCTCGTCAACGCGCAACCTGAGGTCTTCTTCGAGCACGAGGGCCCGGACGGCCAGGTCGTACCGCCGGAGTACGAAGGTTTCGAGCTCAACAACGAGAAGGCGAAGGCCGCCGTCATCGTCGTTCGGATGCTTCCCGACGACATCAGACCGCTACCGGGCCGCGAGAACTGGGGCGTCGACGGCATCTTGTGCTTCTCCAAGATCTGCACCCACGTCGGCTGCCCGATCAGCCTGTGGGAGCAGCAGACCCATGTGCTGCTGTGCCCGTGCCACCAGTCGACGTTCGACCTGGAAGACAACGGCCGGGTGCTCTTCGGCCCCGCTGCGCGATCCATTCCGCAGCTGCCGATCGCCGTCGACGACGAGGGCTATCTCATCGCCGCCAGCGGCTTCCAGGAACCAGTCGGCCCGAGCTACTGGGAACGAGGGTGAATCGATCATGAGCACGACCACCTCCAAGGCGACCCCTGGCGCGGGCAGGAAGAAGCCGAAGGGCAACGCCGTCAGTTGGCTCGACGAGCGTCTCGGTCTCGGCGGTCTCGCCAAGAAGCAGCTTCGCAAGGTGTTTCCGGACCACTGGTCGTTCATGCTCGGTGAGATCGCACTCTGGAGCTTCGTGATCCTGCTCCTGACCGGCGTCTTCCTGACGTTCTGGTTCAAACCGAGCATGACCGAGGTCGAATACATGGGCACCTACGCGCAGCTGCGCGGACTGCCGATGTCGGAGGCCTACGAGTCGACGCTGTACTTGTCCTTCGACGTGCGCGGCGGCCTGTTGATGCGGCAGATGCACCACTGGTCGGCCAACCTGTTCATCGCGGCGATGACGATCCATATGCTGCGCATCTTCTTCACGGGAGCATTCCGCAAGCCACGTGAGCTCAACTGGCTGATCGGTCTCGG
>JACCVZ010000259.1 GCA_013697905.1 Nocardioidaceae bacterium | reverse complement strand
GTGCACTCGGCGCGGGTGTTCCGGCTGGCCTACCGCCTCACGGGTAACCGGCACGACGCTGAAGACCTCACCCAAGAGGTGTTCGTCCGCGTGTTCCGGTCGTTGCATTCCTACCGACCGGGCACGTTCGAGGGCTGGCTGCATCGCATCACCACCAACCTCTTCCTCGACCAGGCCCGGCGTAAGCAGCGGATCCGTTTCGACTCCCTCCCCGAGGATGCTGCTGACCGGCTGCCCGGCCGGCTGCCCACGCCAGACGTCGGGTACGACGAGCAGACGTTCGACTCCGACGTCGAACTGGCGCTGGCTGACCTGCCGCCGGACTTCCGGGTCGCCGTCGTGCTGTGTGACATCGAGGGACTGAGCTACGAAGAGATCGCCGAGACGCTCGAGGTCAAGATCGGCACGGTCCGCTCCCGCATCCATCGCGGCCGGTCCTTGCTGCGCAAGGCGCTCGCTCACCGAGCTCCTACCCAGCACCGCCAGCGGGTCGGGGGAGCACTCGACTCGTCGAGCCATGGAGGCGAGGGGTGAGCCACCTTCATCACAGGGTGTCGGCGCTTGTCGACGGCGAGCTCAGCGCCGCGGCCCGTGCTCGCGCCGTCAAACACATCCTCGGCTGCGACGCATGTCGCCAAGAGGTCGAGCAGACGCTCAACCTGAAACGCCGCCTCGGCGGACTCGCCGGTGTGGAGCCCTCAGGGGACATGTTCGTGCGACTCGGAACTCTCCCTCAAGGCCACACCGAGGCTGAGCCGCGCCGTCGCTTCTCCCACGGCCGCAAGGTCGGTGTCGGTGTCGGATCGATGTCGATGGCTGTGATCACGCTCGCCTACGTCGTCGGAGGCGCCGAGCCGACCTCCGTCACCACGGTGACACCGCCCATCGACGAGTTCGCCGCCGAGTTCGCCAAGGAGACTGGCGCGGCACCACTGTCCGACCCTGCCGTCGAGGCGATGAACGCATCGACGACTGCGTACACCGTTTCTGCTGCGACGTCCTCGCCGGTGCGGGTGCAGGCGGTGGCATCCTCCCGGCCTGCGGTCGACCCGCCAGTCGGGTGGGCTCCGCAGGCGGGGCCGGGAGATGACGTCGCCGCAGTCGAGGCGCTCGAAAGGGCCGTGCTTGCCCCCGACCGCGTCGCCTACCGCGGCGTTCGCGCGGTCGTAGACATGACCGGCGAGGTGGCGAGCGCCATGCGCGTCCACGTCGAGCATGTGCCCGGCCAGGGCACCAGCTTCGACGTGACCGGCAGTCCCGACAAGGCCACCGCGACGTTCGTCGCCGAGGGCGAGGCGGCCTCGTCGCAAGGCTTCGCCAGTGGTCAGCTCCAGCTGCTGATCGACGCCTATGACCTGACCGCGTCCGGCATCACCGTGGTGGCGGGACGCCCGGCGACGGTGATCTCGGCGCGCCGCGGCACGAAGCTGCTCGCCCGGTTCTTCGTCGACAACGAGACGGCGCTGATGCTGCGGCGCGAGATGTACGACGGGGGCGAACTGGTGCGTTCCAGTACGTTCCAGTCGCTGCGGACCTCCCCCCAAGGCTTCATCTCGCATCTACCTCCAGAACTGGGCACGCCCGCGGCGACCGCTGTCTCGACGCAACTGGCGCCGATCCTGGACGATGACGGCTACGCCTGCCCGACCTCGTTGTCCGAGACGTTCGAGATGACCACGTTGAACCGCCTCCACTCCCAGGGGGATGTGATCCATGCGACGTACTCGGACGGACTCTCGTCGGTCTCCTTGTTCGAGCAGCGGGGGCAGCTCGAGGCAGACTCCCTGGACGGCTTCCGGCGAGTCGGAATCGACGGCGCCCACGTGGCGGTCAGAGAAGGCTTGCCGACGGTCGCGATCTGGGAGTCCGAGGGAACGGTGTACACCATGGTGACCGACAGTCCCATGTCCGCCTCCGTCGCGCTCATCGCCGAGCTGCCGCACCGGCCGCCGGTCCACGAGGACCCGTCGAACCGGCTGGTCCGAGGCTTCGAGACGCTCGGGACCAGCCTGACCAGTCTCACGCCAGCTGGCTGATCCGTAGCCTGCGGGCCAACCACGTCCGTCAGGTGGGGCATGCTTGAGCGCATCGGCCCCGAGGAGGTGAGAGTGTCCGAGCACTTCGCTGGTCCTGGCGACGAACACTCCGACGACGCGTCACACCCACCGGCTCAACCACCCGCAGGGCCACCGCCCTCAGCGCCTGGTCCGCCGCCGGGTCAGCGGGCGGCACCGGCGTGGAACGAGGGCCGCCGCGGCCTTCCGAAGGGCGGCCAGCCGGCCGGCCCCCACCCACCC
>JACCVZ010000239.1 GCA_013697905.1 Nocardioidaceae bacterium | reverse complement strand
GTGTCCTCGCCGCCGCCACCACTGGCGCAGCCGGTCAGCAAGGAGGAACCTCCCGCCACAGCCACAGCAGCCAGCCCCGCACGCTGGAGGAAGATCCGGCGGGAGTACTTGTTTGGGGTGTTCATTCGTTGTTCTCCTTTTGGTGCGGTCGTTGAATCAGGCGGTACGCCGGATCCGGCCCGCGTACCGTTGCTCGAGGGCCCGGTTGTGCTCGTCGCCGCCGGGGATGTTGGCCGAGAGGTAGACCGGTGGCGTCTCGCCGGCCTCGACGAGTCGCCGGACGACCTCCGCCCCCAACAGCTGCGCCACCAGGGCGGCGGTGATGGAAGAAACCGCGCAGACGGTGCCGCCACCCGGCAGGTCGAGTACCGCATCGCCGTACGGCGCACCGTTGTCGAGCACCACGTCGGCATGGTCGAGGAGCTTCGTGCCGGACGGGTGCCGGGACTCCACGCCGGCGGTCTGGGTGAGGCTCGTGATGGCAATGAGTGGGTGGCCGTGCTGCTTGACGATGCGAGCCATCTCGACGATCGACCCGTTGACGCCGGAGTTGGAGGCGATGACGAAGACATCGGATGCGTGCGGACCGGCCAGGTCGTAGAGCCGCTGGGCGATGCCGGGGTCACGCTCGAGGGTGTGGTCACCGAGCACGTCCGGCGACTCGCCACCGAAGATGACCACGTCGCGCAACGAGATCCGGTTCGTCGGCACGAGCCCGCCCGCACGACCGGCGAGCTCCATCGCCAGCGCCTCGGAGTGGCCTGAGCCGAAGGCCTGAAGGACGCCGTCCGAACGAAGGGACGCGACGACAAGATTCGCCGCCTGCTGGATCGGCCCGGATGCCTGCGCGCTGACCTGATCGACGATCGGTGCCAGTGCGCCGAGGTACCCTTCGGCACTGACGATGGCTAATGCCATCTGCCGCCCATCCTTTCGCGACACCACACCGACCCCTGGCAGCGGACAGTCCGCTCGGCGGGAGGGTCCTTGAGGCTGAACCTCTCCGACCCCAGCGACAATGTCAAGGACATCACCGTAGGTTCGACAATCGCGACCAAGCCGTAACTCGGGTCCGACGGGTACGACCATGGTCGACCTGGCTCAGAAGGGAGCGTGACATGGAGGCGCAGGTGTCGCGGCGGCCAGCCGACTGGCTTGTCCTCGGCGGTGACATGGGAGGCACGTCGACACGCATCCTGGTGGCGGGTCCTGACGGGACCCCGGTGGGACGGGGGCGCGCCGGTGGTGGCAACCCGGTGTCCCATCCCGCCACTGCGGCGGCCGCACTCGGCCAGGCGCTGGGCGCCGCACTCGCAGACCTTGACCCGGCCCGGGTCCGCGCGGCGGTGGTCGGCGTGGCGGGCGGATCCGCGCTGAGTCGGCCGGAGGTCCGCACGGCGTTCGACCGCGTCTGGTCCGAGGCCGGGCTGACCTGTGCTCCGACGTACGCGTCGGACCTCGAGATCGCGTTCGCTGCCGGCACGTCCGAGCCGGACGGCACGGTGCTCATCGCAGGCACCGGCACCGTCGCTGGAGCGCTGCGGGGCCGGCGCCTCGTGCATACGGTGGACGGTCATGGCTGGCTCCTCGGTGACGACGGATCCGGCTTCTGGCTGGGCCGTGAAGCCGCACGAGCGACGCTGCGCAGCATCGACGCGGCCGAGCCTCCCGGCCCGCTCGTGACCTCGGTGCTCCGCGAGCTCGGCGCCCTGGACGAGCCAGTGGCGGAGCGACCCGACCTGAACGGGCAGCGGGTGCGGGTCATCGACACGCTGAACGACCGACCACCGGTACGGCTGGCCGAGCTGGCACCGTTGGTGACGGCGGCGTACATGGTGCGCGACCCGTCGGCGGAAAGGATCGTCGAGGAGGCTGCCCGGCTGCTGTTCGAGACCGTATGCCGAGCCCGCCCGCCCGCCGAGCGCACGCCGATCGTGCTCGCCGGAAGTGTCGCGAGCGAGAATTCACCGGTAGGGGTGGCGTTGCGCGCGCTCGTCGCCGAGAGGTTTGCAGGCTCCACGCGGTCGGCGCGCGACGGGGTCGGCGGCGCCGCCTGGTTCGCGTTGGCCGCGGCCGACGCACGCGCCGCTACCGAGGAGGCGCGAAGTCGCCTCACCATCATCTGACGGGTCATCGGTTCGCCACGCCAGACGACCCGTCAAGGGTCCGCAAGGCCGCTCGCACGATCCCCCCGCCGGCCTCGAGCGCTGCCTGCGCCCGTGATCGGTCCACCTGCCCAAGCAAGCCGACGAGGGCGACCTTGAGGTCGTCCTCGGATTCGTGCAGGGCCCGGACGCAGTTGTCGAGGTCGGCCCCCGTGGCCTCGGCGAGGATCGCCAGCATGCGGCCGTGCAGCTTGTCATTCTTGGCAACCACGCTCGTCATGAGGTTGGAGTAGGTGTACCCGAGCCGCACCATCACCGCTGTCGAGAACGCGGTGAGCACGAGCTTCTGCGCAGCCCCGGCCTTCATGCGGGTCGAACCCGTCAGCACCTCCGGACCCGTCTCGACGCACACGTGGATGTCGGAGAGCTGCGCGATGTCCGCATCAGGGTTGGCGCTCACCAGCACGGTGGTCGCCCCGTTGGCGCGCGCGGTCGTCAGTGCTCCGGCGACGTACGGAGTGCGCCCGCTGGCTGTCAGCCCCAGCGCAAGGTCTCCGGCCACGAGCCCGTCCGCGGCGGCGCGACCCGACGCCACGGCGTCCTCCACTCCCTCCAGGGCCACCTCGAGAGCCGGCGCGCCACCCGCTGGGTGTGCCACCACCCGGCCGGGCTCGAGGTCGAACGTGGGCACGAGCTCAGCGGCGTCCATCGCCGCCATCCGGCCTGACGTCCCGGCACCGAAGTAGTGCACACTCCTGCCGCCGCGCAATGCCGCGACCGCCAGGTCGACCACCCGTGCCAGGTCGGGCAGCGCCCGCCGCACCGCAGCCGGGACGAGCGCGTCGTCAGCGTTGATTCGCTGCAGCAGCTCCAGGGTCGGCAACAGGTCGAGGTCCGCACTGGTCGGGTGGCGACGCTCCGTTGGCGCATTGACGGGCAGCCTCGTGCCGTCGCCGGTCACTGGTTCGGCTCCTGCTTGTCGGAGCGCCGCTTGAGACGGCGTTTCGCGACGGCTGCGTGGGTGACCTCCAGGGCGTGCTGCGAGGACTCGTAGGTGCGCTGGGCCACGCCGACGAAGACGCAGTCGACGACGGTCAGCTGGGCCAACCGGCTGGCGGTGGCACCCGAGCGGAACGTCGTCTCGCGGGCCGCCGTGGTGAGCACGTGGTCGGAGACCTTGGCCAGCGCGGAGCGAGGAAAGTTGGTCACCGCGATCGTGGTGACGCCGTTCGCCTGCGCCTGCGCGAGCGCGTCGATGGTGTCCTCCGTGGCACCACTGTGCGAGATCCCCACCGCCACGTCGTCTGGGCCGAGCAGCGCCGCGCTGGTGAGGGCGACGTGCGGATCGGCCCAGGCGAAGGCGACTCTTCCGATCCGGTGCAGCTTCTGCTGAAGGTCGAGCCCGACGATCGCACTCGCACCGACTCCGTAGATGTCGACGCGTCGGGCTGAGACGAGTGCCTCGATGACGAGATGCAGGGCATCGAGGTCGAGCTGCTGGGCGGTTTCCTCGACGGCCCGGGCGTCGGCGTACGCGATCTTTTCGACCACCTGGTCGAGATCGTCGCCGGGGGCGATGTCGCTGCTGACCGTCCTGGCTGACCCTGCGCCTCCCTCGGCACGACCGAGTTCGGTCGCCAGCGCCAGCCGCAGGGCTCGGTAGCCGGTGAAGCCGACGGCACGACAGAATCTCACGACGGTTGCCTGCGACGTGTGACAGGCGGAGGCCAGCGTGGTGATCGTGGCCGCCGTCGTCGCAGCAGGCGCGTCGAGGACCTGCTGGGCGACTCGCTGCTCGGCCGGAGCCAGCACCGGCATCAGCGCCTTGATACGCACCGTGGTCGCCTCAGTCACGGCTGCGTGCCCATCCGTCAGTCGGCGTCGAGCCAGTCGCGAGAGCGTGGACGGTGCGCACGGCCCTCATCGTGCCAGCGCGGTTCATCGCACCGTCAGGTAGAGGAGGTACTTCTTGCGCGTCCTGCTGAAGGCCGCCAGCTCACGCCGCCAGCCGGCGACGACCTCGTCGACGTCGGCACCGCTGTCGATGGCCAGCCGCACCTGGTCCGAGCCGGTCAGCTTGTCGATCCAGTAGGGCGCGGCCGACTCGCGCCAGGCGAAGTCGGCGGGGTACAGCCGCTTGGCGGTGATGATCATCGCGATAGCCGTGCGGATGGCACCGAACTGCACCCGGTCGGTCACGTGCAGCTGGACCCCGGTGCAGGTCACACCCAGGTGCTTGGACGCCAACGGCACGAAGTGAGCCTCCCGGAACTCGACGCCGGGGAGGTTCTTCGCCTGCAGCGCGTCCGCCCACGGGTAGTCGATGTAGGGCGCACCGATGAGCTCGAAGGGGCGGGTGGTGCCGCGCCCCTCCGACAGGTTGGTCGCCTCGAAGAGACACGTGCCGGGGTAGACGACGGCGGTCTCGACGCGCGGCATGTTCGGCGACGGCATCACCCAGGGCTGACCCGTCTCCTCCTGCCACATCTCCCGGCGCCAGCCCTCCGCCTTAAGGACCGACAGCGACACGGAGCCGTTGGCGTTGACGTCCTCGGGGAGGGACTCGCCGTTGAAGAGTCTCGCCAGCTCGCCGATCGTCATACCGTGCTGCTGTGAAATCGGCTTGAGACCGACGAAGGAGGCGTACTCCGGGTGCATCACGGGGCCGAGGGCTGCCACTCCGGTGATCGGGTTGGGCCGGTCGAGGACGACGAACCGCACCCCGGCCTGCGACGCCGCCACCATGCAGTCGTACATCGTCCAGATGTAGGTGTAGAAACGCGCTCCGACGTCCTGGATGTCGAACACCACGGTCTCCACGCCGGCCTGCCGGTAGTAGGCGGCGATCTGGTTGGCGTTTTTCCCGTAGGTGTCGTAGACGGGCACACCCGTGCGCGGGTCGACGTAGTTCCCTTCGGAGCCGCCGGCGTCCGCGCTGCCGCGGAAACCGTGCTCGGGCCCGAACGCGGCCACCAGGTTGACCTTCCCCGACGCCGCGATCACGTCGATCTCGTGCCGCAGGTCGGGCACGATGCCGGTCGGGTTGGAGATCAGGCCGACCCGCTGCCCCCGCAGCACCTGGTAGTCGTCGCGCGCCAGCACCTGGATACCGGTGAGCACCGTGCCCGTCGTCGCTGCCAACTGGGGACCGACGCCGGGGGCGCCGAACGCAGCCGGCAGCCCGGTGGAGAGAGCGGCGGTCCCGGTAGCCGTCACCGCGGTCTTGAGGAAGTTACGCCTGTCCATGTCGGTGCTCCTTGGTGCGTAGGGTGAAGGGCTCAGTTGTCTGGTCGCTTCATCCGCCTCAGTAGCTCAGCCCGTAGCCGAACGGGTACAGCACGGTGTCGGGGTTGTCGGCTGTCGGAATCGTCACCGGCAGCTTGCCCTGCGGGCTGATCTCGCCGTAGAGCACGCGGACCGCCGACTCCAGCGAGACACCGGAGTAGCTGTAGGTGGCGACATACGCCGGCACCTCGGTGAAATGAGCGATGTCGTACGCGTCACGGATGGCCACCGCGATCACCGGCTTACCGGTTGCGGTCAGTTGGCGTACCAGCGCACTCTGCCCCGCGCTGCTCGCCATCCAGGCCCGGTTGGTCAGGACGACCGTGACGTCGTGGGTCTGGCCTGCGGCGACAGCCGCGTCGATCGTCGTCTGGGTCGGGTTGGTCCCGGTTTCTTGCACGTCGGCGTTGGCGCCGCGCGCCCGCATCCTGTCGGCGACGATGGCGGTGGGTGCAACGCCGGCGCCGGTCACGAGGACGCTCTGGCCGGTCTTGGCGAGAGGCAGCAGGCCACCTGAGTTCTTGACCAGCGTCGGTGTGCGGTCGGTCAGCGCCTGCGCCGCCTGCAGGTGCGCGGGCGAACGCGTCACCTCGATCGCATGGGCGACGTCGACGTACGGGTTCTGCACCAGTCCGAGGTCCCACTTGAGACGCAGGATCCGCTTGACCGAGGTGTTGATGCGGCCCTCGGTCAGCTCACCGCTGCGCACCGCGTCGAGCACGGAGTTGTAGGCGAGGTCAAGGTTCGGCGGCATCAGCAGCATGTCGACGCCTGCCTTCAGCGCCAGCACCGGGACGCGGGCGTCGCCGTACTTGTCACGTACGCCTTGCATCCCGAGCGAGTCGGTGATGACGACGCCCCGGTAGCCCATCTCGTTGCGCAGGATGCCGGTCAGAATCGGCTTGGACAACGTCGCCGGGTCGCCGGAAGGGTCGAGCGACGGCACCACGATGTGGGCGGTCATGATCGCCTTGACGCCCTGGTCGATCGCGGCCTGGAACGGCGGCTTGTCGATCGACTCCCACTCCGCGCGCGTGTGGTCGATGGTGGGGATGCCGGTGTGGCTGTCGACGGCGGTGTCCCCGTGCCCGGGGAAGTGCTTTGTAGTTGCGGCAATGCCCTCGTCTTGGTAACC
>JACCVZ010000237.1 GCA_013697905.1 Nocardioidaceae bacterium | reverse complement strand
GAGTGACTGTGGCGTGTGGAAGGCCTCGCACCGGCGCTCTGCGACGCCGGGCTGGAGTGGGCCACCGACCCCGAGCGGTCCGTGGCGCCACGGTCGGCGCCGAACTTCGGGGCGGTCGCAGTCAGCGACTCGATGCTCGTCACCACGGTACATCAGCCGTCGCCCTGGACGCTCGGCCGGTGCCGCGTGCCCGAATCGGTGCGAGGCGCTGTGCTGCGCTCGCCGTCATCGCTGCCCTTTCCCCGAGGCCCACGCTCTGCTGGCCATATACCGAGCCATTCCCTACCAGAGGAGAACTTTCATGGACTTCACCCGCCGCATCGAGCTCGACAGCCCTTACGACGAGGCCATCGCCCGCGTGACGGGCGCTCTCAAGGATCAGGGGTTCGGTGTCCTCACCGAGATCGATGTCCGCCGCACCTTCAAGGACAAGCTCGACATCGACGTGGAACCGGAGATCATTCTGGGCGCATGCAACCCGCAACTCGCTCGCCGCGCCCTCGAGATCGACCCTCGCATCGCCGCGCTGCTGCCGTGCAACGTCGTCGTCCGCACCGAACAGGGTCGCACGATCGTCGAGGCCCTCGACCCCAAGATCATCGCCGAAGTGCCCGGCAACCCTGCTCTGCTCCCCATCGCGAAGGAAGCCGGGCAGCGCATCCAGGCCGCCCTCGACGCCCTCGGGACTGTCTGATGGCAGCCATCACCGCCCGCCACCAACGCCACCACAACCGCACCGTTGGTGGGGGCTTGCCGGGCCGCGGACCACTGACATGAGCGACGAGCTCAGCTCACCGAGTCCGGAGGAGATCGGGCTCTTCGCGTTTCAGGTGTGGAGCTACAAGCAGGGGGAGATGGTGTCGCTCCTGATCCATCTCGGGGACCGGCTCGGCTTGTACCGGGCACTGCGCGGCGCCGGCCCGGTCACCTGTGGTGAGCTGGCCGAACGAACGGGCCTCGACCAGCGGTGGGTCCTGGAGTGGCTGCGCGGCCAGGGCGCAGCCGGCCTGCTGACCTGGCACGAGGACGACCGTTTCGAGCTCACGGACGCCGGGGCGGCTGTCCTGGCCGATGAGGATGGCTCGCTGTTCTTCGCCGCGGGAGCGTTCGGGGCGCCGTCGGCCCCCGACTTCGTCGATGATCTGGCGGAAGCTTTTCGGACTGGCCTCGGCCTGCCGTATGACCGTCAAGGCCCCGCCGGGGCCCACCGCACCGAACGGATGCTCGGGCCGTGGACCCGCCTTGCGCTCGTCCCCCGCATCCTGCCCACGCTCGACGGGGTCGAGGCCAAGCTGGACGCGGGCGGCGTGGTGGCCGATGTCGGCTGCGGGGCCGGCGTCGCCGTCGTCGCTCTCGCGCAGCGGTTCCCACGCTCCCAGGTCCACGGCTACGACATCTCCCGCCATGCCATCGACCGGGCCCGCCACCTTGTCGCCGACGCCCAACTGGAGAACGTGACCCTGCACCTCGCCGGCGCCGAGGCCGTCCCCACTGAGTCGACGTTCGATCTCGTGCTGACCCTCGACTGCTTGCACGACATGACCCGACCGGCCGAGACGATCACTGCGATCCGCGGTTCGATCAAACCTGACGGCACCTGGCTGATCAAGGACATCCGCTGCGCGCCACGGGCCATGGACAACCTCGCCAACCCCATGGCGGCGATGATGTACGGCTTCTCCATCACGAGCTGCATGTCGTCGGCGCTGTCGGAGCCCGACGGGGCCGGGCTCGGAACACTGGGCCTGCACCCCGAGCTGCTCGCTCAACTCTGCGCTGAGGCGGGGTTCAGCCAGTTCCAGATCCACGACTTCGATGAGCCCGCCAACCTGTATTACGAGGTGCGGGTCTGACCGACCAGGTTGGCCTCGTGGCCAGCCGGGGACGCCCGCTATTCATCTCGGTCATGGCGGCTCGCATTGTCGACGGTCGCCGGAAACTGTCTTTCAGCCGCGGGAGGGTGCTGACCGTTTACGGGTCTGGTCGTGGATGACGGCTTCAGCGGCAAGTTTGCCTGGCGTCCCGGCGATCCCGCCCGACGGGCTCGTCCCGGCTCCGGAGAGGTAGAGGCCGGCGATGGGGGTGCGGTGGTCGGCGAGGGCGCGGGTCGGGCGGAACGGGCCGAGCTGGTCGAGGGCGATGTCGAGGTGCATCGGGTGGGCTCCCGGCCATCCACCTTCGGCTTCCATCAGGTCGGGGGTGAAGGGTGCGATGCCGACGATGCTCGAGGCGAAGCCGGGAGCTCGGGTCTCGACGGTGGCGATGGCGTCGTCGACGAATCGTTGCGTCGCGGCGGGCCACCCTCCCGC
>JACCVZ010000228.1 GCA_013697905.1 Nocardioidaceae bacterium | reverse complement strand
ACCGCCGCTGCGCGCCTGTGTGCGACGACCTTGCGCTCGGCAAAGACGCCCGCCGCCGCCCCGGCCGCCAGCACACCGACCGCGGCCCCCGCGATGCCGACGTACCGCCTCAGCATGCTGGGCGGGTCGTCTGCGCTCACCTGGCAACCTCGCCGACGTACGCCCGCGGGACGCGCGCGCCCACGCGCGTCACGATCTCGTAACCAATCGTGTCGGCGGCGACCGCCCAGTCGTGCGCCGTCGGCTCACCCCGGTCGGCTCGCCCGAACAGCACGGCCTCGTCGCCGGCCACCGCGATGGCGTCGCCGACGTCGAGCACGAACTGGTCCATGCAGACCCGCCCGGCGACCTCGAACCGCTTCCCTCTCACGACAACCGGGCCACGGCCGGACGCATGCCGGGGTACGCCGTCGCCGTACCCGAGTGGCACGAGCGCAAGCGTGGTCTCCCGTTCGGTGGTGTAGGTGTGCCCGTAGGAGATGCCGAGGCCGGCTGGAGCGCGCTTCACCAACGCGACCGTGGCCCGCAGTGTCATCGCTGCGCTGAGCTCGACTGGGCTGGCACCGTCGGCGAACGGCGACACCCCATAAATGGCGATCCCCGGCCGCACCATCGTGAACCACGTGCTCGGGCTCGCGAGCACGCCGCCTGAATTGGCGAGGTGGACATGCCGGGGCTCGAGCCGCGCGGACTGCGCGTAGGCGACAGCGGCCTCGAACGCCGCGGTCTGCGCTGCTATCGACGGATGACCGGGCTCGTCAGAACGAGCCAGGTGGGACCAGACACCGGTGACCTCGACGAGTCCACCGCCCTGCGCGGTCGCGGCCTGGTCGACCAGCCGCTGCCAGTCAGCTGGAAGGGCGCCGCCGCGGCCGAGGCCCGAGTCGACCTTGAGCTGCACCCGCGCGCGTGTGCTTACCTGCCGGGCGCCGGCGACGATCTCGGCAAGCTGCCAGTCGGAGTACGCCGACACCTCGACATCGGCGCGGATTGCCTCGGTGTACGCCTCACCGGGCACAGCCAGCCAGCTGAGGACCGGCCCGCTGTCGCCGGCCCGACGCAGCTGGAGCGCTTCGTCGAGCAACGCGACGCCGAGCCAGCTGGCGCCGCCCGCGCGGGCTGCCCGCGCCGACTCGACGAGGCCATGACCGTAGCCGTCGGCCTTGACGACGGCCATCAGGTCACGGCCGCCGGTGTGGTCGCGCAGCCTGGCGACGTTGGCGCTGATCGCGTCGAGGTCGATCACCGCCTCCGCGCGGTTGCGACCGCCCCGACCGGATGCGGGGGTGTCCGCGGCAGCAGCAGTCATCGCCCTTCATTGTGTCAGTCAGGCGAACGACCAGACGACCGCCACGGTCACCTCAAGCGGTGAGCGGCCGCCGCGGATCGGCACCGTGCTGCTCACACCGGCGGACCGGGCCCGCAGTGAGTCGTAGGCGGTCGGCACCGTCGGGATCGCCGTTCCGGAGGTGACCTCTCGCACCGAGATGACCTCGCCGAGGTCGCGTCCGGTGGAGTCGGCGTACTCCTCGGCCTTCGTGATGGCCTCCGCGACTGCGTCGGCCCGTGCCTGCCACAGAAGGGCCTCCATGTCGGCGACGCCGAGTTGATGCCGCTGATCCTGATCGCGTCGCTGCCCGCGTCAGCAGCGGCTCCGAGAACCTGACCGGCCGTCTCGGTTCGTCCGTTTGCGAGGGGTGACGTACCACGCAAGGATGTGGTTCCATGGCGAACCGCGGACCGAGGTAAGTCCAGCGTTTCGCACCAGCTCCTCAGGGCGACCGGCCGGCCAGAGTGTCCCGGATCGTCATCGGGAGGGCGGCCACCACCGCACTCGCCGCGATCGGACCGCCGCGTGAGGCAACCGATGCTGCGGCACCGTGCAGCCAGGCGCCCAGCGACGCGGCGTCGAAGCTCTCCACACCCGCCGCCAGCAACGACCCGATCACTCCGGAGAGCACGTCGCCCGCTCCGGCTGTCGCCAGCCACGGCACGCCGGTCGGATTGACCCGGGTGCGGCCGTCCGGCGCCGCGATGACCGAGCGGTTGCCCTTGAGCAGCACGACCGAGTCCCATCTTTGGGCCGCGTCCCGCGCCGACGCGAGCATCTCGCTCTCGACCTGCCCGCGCGGTACGTCGAGCAGCTCGGCCAGCTCGCCGGCATGCGGCGTCAGGACCCGCGGGGCCTTGGCCTCGGCGGACAGGTGCCGCAGCCCGTCGGCGTCGATGACGGTCGGCAACCGCTCCGCCAGGACGGAGGTGACCTGCGAGGCCAGGCCTCGCCCGAGACCCGAACCAACCACCCAGGCCTGCACCTGGCCTGGCCCGATCACCACCTCGGGGTGAGCCGCACGGATCAGGTCGGCGCTGGCCCCCTCGTAGCGCACCATGCCCGCCAACCCGGTGGCCACCGCCGCCGAGACGACCAGGACCCCCGCGCCGGTGTACTGCTCGGAGCCGGCGACCACCCCGAGGACCCCACGGGTGTACTTGTGAGCGGCGGGGTCGGGAGTCGGGAGCAGCCGTCGTACGTCAGCGGCCTGAAGCACCTCGATCGCCGGAGCACCGAGGTGCGGTCCGAGGCCGATGTCGATGACCTCGACGACACCTGCAGCCGACGCTGCCGGCTCGACGAAGAGCCCGACTTTGGCGGTCCCGAACGTCACCGTGACGTCGGCGGTCACGTGTGGGCCGTCGACCCGACCGGTGTCGACGTCGACACCGCTAGGCGCGTCGACCGCGATCACGGGCGCGTTGATGCCGGCGACGAGTGCGGCGGCGGCGTCGCGAAGTCCTCCACGACCGCCGATACCGACGATGCCGTCGACGGCGAGGTCTACCTCTCCCGGTCCCGCGACAACACGCCCGCCAGCTCTGCGCAGGGTGGCAAGGGCCGCCTCATGCGCATGCGAGCCCAGCAGGACCGCCTCGACCTTGGCGCCACGCCGAGCCAGCAGGGCGCCGGCGTACAGGGCGTCGCCTCCGTTGTCCCCGGTGCCGACCAGGAGCAGCACCCGGGCGCCGTACACCCTCTTGAGGTAGTCCGCGCACACCACAGCGAGACCGGCGGCGGCCCGTTGCATCAACATGCCCTCGGGCAAGGTCTCCATCAGCGCAGCCTCGGCCACCCGCACGTCCTCGACGGTATGGGCGACACGCATGCTCAGCTCTCCAAGATCACGACGGCCGACGCGATGCCCGCGTCGTGTGACATCGACACATGCACGGACGCCGCCCCGATCTCGGTCGCCCGTTCCGCGACCGTCCCGCGCATCTCCAGGTGCGGGCGACCGGTGTCGTCGGTGTGCACCTCCGCGTCGACCCAGTGCAACCCGGCGGGGGCACCCAAGGCTTTCGCGAGCGCCTCCTTGGCCGCGAACCGAGCCGCCAGCGACGCCAGCGGCCACGCCAGCTCACGAGCGGTGAAGATGCGGACACGCATCGCCGGAGTTCGGTCGAGGGTCTGCCCGAACCGCGCGACGTCCACCACGTCGATACCCACACCCACCACGGCCACGGTCTGCACCCGCTACTCGACCGTGACGGACTTGGCGAGGTTGCGCGGCTGGTCGACGTCGTGGTCACGAGCCGCGGCCATCTCGCACGAGAACACCTGGAGCGGCACCGTCGCGACGAGCGGCTGCAGCAACGTCGGTAGCACGGGGAGGGGAATCAGTACGTCGGCGTACGTCGCAACCTTCTCGTCGCCCTTCTCGGCCAGCACGATCGTGCAGGCACCGCGGACGCGGGTCTCCTGGATGTTGCTGATCATCTTGTCGTGCAACACGCCGCGTGCACGCGGGGGTACGACGACGAACACCGGCATTCCCTCATCGATCATGGCGATCGGGCCGTGCTTCAGCTCACCCGCGGCGAAACCCTCGGCGTGCATGTAGGCGAGCTCCTTGAGCTTGAGCGCCCCCTCCAGTGCGACCGGGTAACCGACGTGGCGCCCCAGGAACAGGACCGACGTGCAGTCGCGCAGCTCACGGGCAAGCTCTCGCACAGGCTCGACCGTCGCGAGGACGTCACGCACCGCCTGCGGCACCTGCTCGAGCTGATGCACGATCTCGCCGATCTCGTCACCGAACTTTGTGCCTCGGACCTGCGCGAGGTAGAGCGCGAGCAAGTGGCAGGCGATGATCTGGGTGAGGAACGCCTTGGTCGACGCAACCGCTATCTCCGGCCCAGCGTGGGTGTAGAGCACCGCGTCAGACTCACGCGGGATGGTCGAACCGTTGGTGTTGGAGATGGCGAGCACCTTGGCCCGTTGCTCGCGGGCGTGGCGTAGGGCCATCAGCGTGTCCATCGTCTCGCCGCTCTGGCTGATCGCGATCACCATCGTGTCGCGGTCGATGATCGGGTCGCGGTAGCGGAACTCCGAGGCGAGCTCCACCTCGCACGGGATCCGGGTCCAATGCTCGATGGCGTACTTCGCGATGAGCCCGGCGTGGAACGCCGTACCGCAGGCGACGATGATGATCTTGCTGATCTCCCGGAGCTCGTCGTCCGACAGCCGCATCTCGTCGAGCGCCAGCCGTCCACCGATGAACCGGCCCAGCAACGTGTCGGCAAGGGCTCGCGGCTGCTCGGCGATCTCCTTCAGCATGAAGTAGTCGTAGCCGCTCTTCTCAGCGGCGACGATGTCCCAGTCCACGTGGAACCGCCGGCCCTGCGCAGGCATGCCGGCGAAGTCGGTGACCTCGACATCGTGGCTGGTGATGGTCACGACCTGGTCCTGACCCAGCTCCATCGCCTCACGGGTGTGGGTGATGAAGGCGGCCACATCGGAGGCCAAGAAGGTCTCCTCGTCGCCGATGCCGACGACCAGCGGGGAGTTACGGCGAGCAGCCACCACCCGGTCGGGCTCGTCGCTGGACGTCGCGACCAACGTAAAGGCCCCTTCGAGCCGTTGGCAGACGGAACGCATCGCGGTGGTGAGGTCGGCGCCGCGGGTCGTCTCGAGTTCGAGCAGGTAGGCCGCCACCTCGGTGTCCGTCTCGGACCGAAGCTCGTGCCCGGCTGACTCCAGCTGCTGCCGCAGCGCAGCGAAGTTCTCGATGATGCCGTTGTGGACGACCGCCACCCGGCCGCCGGGACCGAGATGCGGGTGGGCGTTGTGGTCGTTAGGAGCGCCGTGCGTGGCCCACCTCGTGTGGCCGATGCCGGTGGTGGCGGTCGGGTGCTCGCGGTCGACCAGCGCCTTCTCCAGGTTGGCGAGCTTGCCGGCACGCTTCTCGGTGAACATCTTGTCGGTCGTGACCAGTGCGACGCCGGCGGAGTCGTAGCCGCGGTACTCGAGGCAGCGCAGACCCGCCATGACGACATCGAGCGCGGGCTGCGCTCCGACGTACCCGACGATCCCGCACATGCGCCTCACACTACCGAGGCGACCGGGGGCGCCGGGCCGCCGCGCGGACAGTGTCGGCGCAGGACACAATGACGCTCATGCCTTCCGATGACGGATCGCCGTACGTCGAGCTTCACCGGTCCGCGTGGGCCGCACTCGCCGAGTCGATGCCGCTTCCGTTGTCGGCCGAGGAGGTCGAGCGCCTGCGCGGACTCGGCGAGGAGCTCGACCTCGACGAGGTCTCCGACGTCTATCTTCCGATCTCGCGGCTGCTCAGCCTCTATGTGCTCCACGTCGGTGCCCTGCACAACGCGACCGAGAAGTTTCTCGGTGCCCGACAACCCGAACGCACGCCGTTCGTGATAGGAATCGCCGGGTCGGTCGCGGTCGGCAAGTCCACCACCGCCCGGCTGCTGCGCGAGCTGCTCGCCCACTGGCCAGAGCACCCGAACGTGGCCCTCGTCACCACTGACGGTTTCCTCTACCCCAACGCTGAGCTCGAGCGTCGCGGGCTGCTCGACCGCAAGGGCTTCCCCGAGTCGTATGACCGGCGGGCGCTGCTGAAGTTCGTCATCGACATCAAGTCGGGGCGCGACGAGGTGACCGCCCCGGTCTACTCGCACCTCAAGTACGACGTGCTACCGGACGAGCGCCTCACGATCAAACGACCCGACATCGTGCTGATCGAGGGGCTCAACGTGCTGCAGCAGGCCCGGCGGACGGCGGGTGGCCGGATCGGTCTGGCAGTCAGGGACTTCTTCGACTTCTCGGTCTACGTTGACGCCGGCACCCTCGACATCAGACGCTGGTACGTCGAGCGCTTCCTGCGGTTGCGTGAGACCGCGTTCCGCGACCCGGCCTCGTACTTCCAGCGCTACGGCCACCTAAGTGAGGACGAAGCCGTCGCTGAGGCCAAGCGCATCTGGGACACGATCAACGGCCCCAACCTCGACGGCAACATCTCGCCCACCCGCGGCCGGGCGACTCTGGTGCTGCGCAAGGACGCCGACCACTCCGTGCGCTACGTGCGTTTGCGCAAGCTCTGACGAGGCGCAACGCTCGCGACACTAAGGTGACGCCCATGGACACACCCGAGACGCAGCGAGCTGCGCCGTCGTTCGACGCCCCCGAGCGAACGATGCTCGACGGATGGCTCGACTATCACCGTACGATCCTGCTCTGGAAGTGCGAGGGTCTGACCGATGAACAGCTGCGTCGCCGGTCGGTGCCGCCGTCGCAGCTGTCATTGTTGGGCCTGGTGCGGCACATGGCCGATGTCGAGCGTGGCTGGTTCGCCGACTTCGCGCAGGGAGACTCGACTCCCCTCTACTACACTGACGAACAGCCCGACGCCGACTTCGACGCCGTCGCGAAGGCCGATGTCGCCGCTGATCTGGCGACGCTGCGTCGGGAGATCGAGACGTGTCGGCAGCTGGTGGCAGACCGCAACCTCGATGAGCTGGAGACAGATGCCCGCGGCCGGAGCATCAGCCTACGGTGGATCTACACCCACATGATCGAGGAGTACGCGCGTCACAACGGCCATGCCGACCTGCTCCGGGAATGCGTCGACGGAGCGACCGGCGATCGATAGCCGCGCGCGCTAAATCGTTGGCCGTACCGGTCGGGTGTCTCCTACGCTCGACGCGTGCAGATCAGAGAGGTCGACGTCCAGGACGACGACCAGTTCCATCAGTTCTTCCGCATCATGACGGACGCCGAGACGTTCGAGCGGCCAGAGGCGGCGTTCTGGTCCGAGCGCGAGTGCGCCGTCATGTTCCGGCACGAGGAGCCGGGCGAGAAGTGGCAGTCATACGCCGCTTTCGACGACGCGGACGACACCACCATGGTCGGCATCGGTTGCGTCGTCATGACCCTGCACGACAACACCGACAAGGCCTTTCTCGGTGTCGACGTCGCGCCAACGATGCGCCGTCGAGGAATCGGAAGCGCCGTATTGTCCTTTATCGAGGGGGTGGCGCGCGAGAGTGGTCGTACGGTGCTGCTCACGGAGTCGCATCTCCCTTTCGAGGCCCGGGACTCCCATCCCTACCGGCAGTTCGCGGAAAAGCGTGGCTACAGCCTCGCGAACGTGGAGGTACGCCGCCGACTTCGGCTGCCGATCCCCGAGAAGCAGCTGCAGGCATGGGCCGACGAGGCAGCGCCGCATCACACGGACTACCGGATCCAGACGTTCGTCGATGACCTGCCCGACGAGCTACTCGAGTCGTACTGCTACCTGAGCAACCAGCTCGCCCTCGACGCACCCACCGGTGACATCGTCTTCGAGGCCGAGTCGATGACGCCGGAGACGTTCCGGATCAGAGTGCAGAAGGTCAAGGAGCAAGGCCGGACGATGTACGAGACCCTTGCCCTCGACCGCGATGGACAGGCCGTCGCGCAGTCGACGCTCTCGGTGCCGCAGGACGATCCCAGCACCGTCTTCCAGTGGGGCACCCTGGTCCGCAAAGACCATCGCGGACACCGGCTCGGACTCACCACCAAGGTGGCGAACCTCCGCGCCGTACAGGCCGCCCATCCCGAGCGAGAGCGGATCCTCACCACCAACTCCGAGGACAACGCCAACATGGTGGACATCAACGTCAAGTTGGGGTTCGAGCCGATCGAGCTGCTCGTCGAGTGGCAACGCAAGCCGATGCCGGGCGCGCGCTGAGGTGCCAAGCATGGACATCACCCGGGTGCATCCCGACGATGCGTCGGCGGCCGCAGAGTTCACCCGCATCACCACCGAGGCAGCAGCATACGACAATCCGTATCCGACCTCCTACTCCCTCGAGGAGCAGCGCGAGGAACTGCGCAACCGCGACCCGGAGAACACTGTCGAGGGCTATCTGGGCACTGCCGGCGGTGTGGCCGTAGCGGCCGGCAGCCTGGAGATGCCCGTTCACGACAACACCGAGAAAGCGTGGTTGGGCGTGAGCGTTGCGCCCAAGGACCGACGCCGAGGATACGGCTCGGAGATGGCGAGCTTCCTCGAGGTGCAAGCGCAACGACGTGGCCGTACCACGCTGACGACGGCGGTGGGTTACCCCACCGACGCCGACGAGTCGCATCCCGACCGCAGGTTCGCGACGAAGCACGGCTATTCCTTCTCGCAGGTCGACGTGCACCGGGTCCTTGATCTACCGGCTGACCAAGCCCTCCTGCAGCGTCTGCGTGAGGATGCCGAGCCGCACCATCGCGACTACACCTTTCGGGACTCTGTGGGTCTTCCCGCCGAGGAGATCCTCGAGGACTATTGCGTGCTCCTCAATGCGATCCTTGTCGACGCTCCCTCAGGCGAGATCGACTACGAGGAGGGGAGCACGACTCCCAAGTCGCTCGCGGAGAGGGTGGAGTCGCTACGGATTCAGGGTCGCACGCTCTACACCGATATCGCCTTCGACGCTGCCGAAATCCCGGTTGCACACTCGCAGCTTGTCGTGCCCGCCCATGACCTTCTGAAGATCTACCAGTGGGACACGATCGTTCACCGCGACCACCGCGGCCACCGGCTTGGCCTCGCAACCAAGGTGCGGAACCTGGCTATCGTGCAGGCTCTGCACCCCGAGCGGACGTCGCTGCACACCTGGAACGCCGAGAGCAACCACCACATGGTCGCCGTCAACGACGCGATGGGTTTTCGCCCGGTCAGGTACTTCGGTGAGTACTACCGCAAGGTCTGAAGGCGTTGTCAGGCGGTGCGAGGGAGTTTGTGGGTGCCGGTGTGGTCGACGAGGTAGTGCCGGCCGTGGGGTGATCGCCAGAGGTGGATGCCGGGGTGGGGCTGTTGTAGACGCCATCGGCTGTGGGTTTTGATCCGGTGGTGGCGTCGGGTGAGGGGTCCGAGGTTCCCGATCCGGGTTTGGTCGGGGGGTCCGCCGTCGTTGGGTGGGAGGTAGGGGTCGGTGTGGTCGATGTCGATGCGTCGGCGGGGTGGTGGTGGGGTAGGGGAAGACGTCTGCTGGTGTGAGTAGGTGGACTTGCTACGCCTGATCCGCTAGCTGATCCCGTTGCGTTCTGCCCAGAGCGCCGCCTGAGTGCGGTCGAGCACGCCAATCCGCTGGAACGTCGAGGTCAGGTGCGCCTTGACCGTGCGCTCGCTGATCCCGAGCCGCCGGGCGATCTGCTTGTTGGCCAGCCCTTGCCGCACCAGCCCAAGCACCTCGAACTCGCGCGGGGTAAGGTCCACCGTCGGCGAAGTGCGCCGAGTCCGCGCAGTCAAGACCTGCCGCGCTGCCTTGGGGTGAAGGGGTGACTCGCCGCGGGCGGCCGCGCGTACGCCGTTCAACAGATCCTCCGGCCCGGTGTCCTTCAGCAGGTAGCCAACCGCTCCGGCGTCGAGCGCCGCAACGATCCGCTCGGTGTCGGAGAACGACGTCAGCACCACCACCTGGACCGAGTCGTCCGCCTCGACGATCTTGCGGGTTGCCTCTACGCCGTCCAGCACCGGCATCTGCAGGTCCATCAAGACAACATCAGGACGGTTCGCCAGAGTCAGCTCGACAGCTTGCGCACCGTCAGCTGCCATGCCCACTACCTCGATCTCGGCATCGCCTTTGAGCAGCTGCTCCAGACCACTGCGCACGAGCGAGTGGTCGTCGGCCAGCACGACTCTGATCATGGGGTGGGCACCTCCAACCTGACTCTGGTCCCGTGACCGGGGCTCGATGTGACGGCCAGGTCGCCACCGGCGTCGCGAACGAGATCGTGCAGCGAGCGAAGGCCGAGGTGTCCTGCTGTGGGTGGGATCGTCGGATCGAAGCCGACACCATCGTCAACGACCTCAAGCACCACGCGATCAGCATCGCGGGTGACGATCACCGCCAGCCGGGGCGGCTGGGCATGGCGTTGCGCATTGCGGACCGCCTCCTGCGCCACCCGCCACAGCAACGCGACGGTCTCGTCGGGAAGGTCGCTGGTGTCGACCACGTGCACATCCACTCCGACGCCCGCCGTCGTCGCCGGCGCCACCAGGTCGTCAAGGGCAGCCGCGAGACCCGCCGTCTGCAGCTCGGGCGGATAGATCTCCACGAGCAACGATCGCAGAGACCGCAGGCTGTGCCGAACCCCGCTGGCGAGGTCCTCCAGCTGCCGCGCGCGCTCCGGTCGTTCGCGAGCGTCTCGCGCGGCGGCCGACAACGCGAACGACGTACCGGCAAGCTGTTGGACGACGCCGTCGTGCAGGTCGCGAGCGATCCGACGCCTCTCGACGTCTGATGCCTCCACGGCAGCGACCAGGAGTCGCTCACGGGCCGCGGCAGCCGCGTCCAGCCTGCGGGTGAGCACCCAGACAAGTGGCCCAGTGATCGCGAGGAAGACCAGCAGTCCGGCAATGGTGATCGGCCGGAACGCGTTGAGCACCTCAGCGCTTCGACGGGACACGTCGTCGTACGAGAAGTAGGCCTCGAAGAGCAATCGCTGCCCACCCGGCGCTCGCACCTGCGTGTACACCTCGAGGAGCCGCCCAGACCCCCGCTCGAAGCGGTTCTCGGGTTTGGTGAGGTCAGACAGCTCCGCATCGCTGTCTCCGTCAAGCAGCACGTCCAGCTCCTCCCCAGCGAGCGCGAACCGGTCCCCGATCAGCCTCGTCTGATCGGAGTAGACGATCGTGCCGTCCCGTGTCCACATCTTGATCCGGAGCACGTCTCCGACCATCGCCCGCTTGAGCATCTGCCGGTCGAAGCGGTCGATGGCCGCCGCATTGCCCTGGAGCACACCTCGGGTCAGCGTGGGTTGGACGACAGACCTTCCCAAGAGCTCCGTCGTCGCCCGGGCGTCAATGATCGCCTCCTGAGTGGCGGCGCGCTCGCTGAGCCAGCCCGAGCCGACGACGAGAACCACCATCGCGACGGCGCCTGCGGTGAAGAACTGAACTAGCGGGTGACTGAACCAATGACGCGCCAACCCAACGGCTCGTCGCCCGTCGGCTTGGTTCGCCTCCAGGGGACGATATCGTCGCGGCGCCACGGTGACAGGCATCGAGAAGACTCCAGGGTCGGGCTCCTCAGTATGCCCGGCTCGAGCGGTCAGAATGGCCGGCCGTCAGAACCGCAGCCTGCCGCGGCATACCTCGCCGGAGCGGACATTCCTTGCCCGCCAACCAATGGTGTCGGTGCCTTTCACATTGACGAGCAGGCGGCGCACTTCGAACGATCCACTCGGCGCGTGGGTTGTGGCGCGGCCACGGGCGGTGACGCTGCCGTTGTGCCGGATGCGCCAGCTCCATACCTGTCCCTTGCGGTTGCTGTCGACCTCCCCCTCGACTTCGATCCGACCGTCCTCGGGGCTGGCCTTCAGCTTCCAGTCCGTGGCTCCGGAGCAGTTGCCGCGCCGGATGACGTCGGCGTCGTTCGCCTGGGCGGGCACCACGGTGGCGGCTGACATGGCGATGACGGAGGCGATCATTGCCGCCCCGGTGAGACTCTTCTTCTTGGCGGACATGTCGATCTCCTAGGTTGTGGGGTAGTGAAGTCCCTAGCCTGCGGGGGCGGATGGGCGGCCCGCCATTGTCCGCTGGTGCTACGACCATCCGGCCGCAACCCGCCGTCCTGGACCGTTCAGGAAGGGCCGGTCAGCTTGCGCTGCATCTCGACCAGCCGCTCAACCGGCCGAAACCCCAGCAGGTCGTTGATCGCCACCATCGGACCGTTCTGTTCGGCATTCCACGAGTGCACCACCCGCACCGCAGGGAACATAGCCTGGAAGCGGCGCTGGTTCTCGACCTTCGTCGCCACGCCGAGCCGGTGCCCGCGGTGGCCGGCGAGCACCAAGGTGCCGCCCTGAGAAGCCCGGTCGGGAGTCGCGTCGGTCGTCATCATCTCGGTGAGCGCGACCATCGACCCGTCTGCCGCAAGCGCGGCGGTGCGTGCTTGTCGGCGCCCCTGCAGCCGCCCGCGCTCCTCGCCGTTGCGCACCCTGGCCTCGTCCCATACCTCGGCCTCGATGTCGAGATCGCCGCTCGGCGCCTCGTCGTTGAACGCCGCTTGCAGTGCGCAGTACCCGTCCAGGTGCTCCTCGGGTACGACGTCGTCCCACGAGACCAGCTCGTAAGCCTCGTGGTACGGGGCGGCCAGTGCGGCAAGCTCGGCCAGCCGGTCCGAGGCCAGTGGTACGTCAAGGATCCGGTGCAGATCGCCGATCGCCGGCTTGAAGCCACGGTTGCGCATGAAGCGCGATCCCGCCGACTCGTCAGCATCGAGCGGGATGTTCACCTCGGCCATCAAGGTGTCGCGGCCCTTGTCGAGGGCGAGCCGCGTCGCGAAGTCGAGCAGGGCGGTCCCGACTCCCCGGCCACGATGTTCCGGTGGCACCAACGGCTCGACAAACGCCACATGCAGGTTGTCGAGCAAGGGCAGCATCACCTGGTTGGCGCCGACGACAACACCGTCTTCGATTACCGCCACGGCATGCTGTTCGGCCGAGTTGTTGGCGGAACGGAAGGAGCCGGTTGCGGATTGGAGCGACCAGAAGGTCGCGAAGGCGCGGCCGTGCTCGTCGCCTCGCCGCCCCGCATCCCAGAAGGCGCGGAACAGTTCGTCGTCGAACGCGTCGATCTCACCCACCCACATGGGCACCGACCCTATGGCTGCGACCACGCTGACGTCTCCCGGATTTCGCGCCGTGCTAGCCGGAACAGTCGGTGGGTTCAGGCGACTGGAACACGACAACTGCGATGATGGTCGGGTGATCCATCTCCGGCTGCGGGTGCCGAGCGACCTCACCGACGACGTTCGTGAGCTGCTGCTCGACGACGACACGGTCGTCAACATCGCGGTCATCCCGGGGGCGTTCGTGAAACCCGAAGGTTGCCTGTTCCTTGCGGACGTAGCGCGAGAGAGCGCCCAGACCGTCGTCTCCCGCCTGCACACGCTCGGGCTTCAGCACGAGGGCGCCATCACCCTCGACGAGAGCCTCACGATCATCAGCGACGCCGCCGATCAGGCTGAGGCGGCTGCCCCCGGATCTCCGATCGACGCCGTGGTGTGGGACATCATCGAGAACCGTGCCCGCGACGATGTGCGGCTCTCCTGGGCGTTCGTGGCTTTCCTGACGCTCGCGACCATGATCGCCAGCGTCGGCAGACTGCTGGATCAGCCCATCCTCATCGTCGGCGCAATGGTCGTCGGCCCGGAGTTCGCCCCCATCGCAGCGATCTGCTTCGCGTTCGCTCGCCCCCGGCCGTCGTTGCTTCCGCGTGCCCTCGGCACACTTCTGGGCGGCTTCGCCATCGCCACTGTCATCGCCACGTCCGTATGGAGTGTCGTGCACCTCTTCGGAGGGTTCAGCGACGCCCTGCTCCAGCACCGGCCGGCCACCGACTTCATCGTGCAGCCCGACATCTGGTCGTTCGTCATTGCGCTGCTGGCAGGCGTGGCAGGCACGCTGTCGTTGACGACCTCGAAGTCGGCGACCCTGGTCGGCGTCTTCATCTCCGTGACGACGGTGCCCGCGATCGGGACGTTGGCGCTGTCGCTCGCGACGACGACCTGGGGCGATGCTCGGAGTTCTCTGGTGCAGCTCGGAGTGAACCTGACGGGCATGATCGTGGCCGGCACGACGACGCTGCTGATCCAGCGGTTCTTCTGGGCCCGGGTACGCCGACATAGTGCAGCAGCCTCCGCGGAGAGCTCGGCGGCGCGCGCATGAGGTCTCTGCGGGAGCGCCAGGAGTGGCAATTCTTCGCGGCGTTGCCGAAGGCCGACCAGCGGCTGGCCGTGACCTGGTGGTTGCTGGTGCTCGGGCGGGGCGTGTTGCCGGCCGTCTTCGCCATCACCATGGGCGTGCTGGTCAGCGCCGTCCAAGGCCGTGACTCGCTCACGCAACCGTTGGCGACGCTGGGCGTGGTGTTCGTGCTGCTCCAGGTGCTCGCGCCGCTGCACGAGGCCGCCAGCACCAACCTCGGCTACCAGGTCGCGGCATGGCTCAACGACGAGCTCGCCACCAGCTGCGTCGAACCGCCCGGCATCGGTCATCTCGAAGACTCCGGACTGGCCGACGACCTCACCACCGCGCGTGACTTCGACGTCGGCATGACTGGGCCGCCCATGTTCATCAACGTCGGATTCATTGCGGCCGGCATGGTCGAACTCGTCAGCGGGTTCGCGTCAGCTGTTGTCCTGCTCGGATTCGCCTGGTGGGCGTCACTGCTGCTGCTAGGCGCCTGGGCGAGCACCCACTGGCTGCTCCGAGACAGCTCGATCTGGAAAGACCGCAACACCGAGGAGGTGAGGTCGGCCCAGCGACACGCGGACTACGCGTACCGGCTCGCCGTGGACGCTCCTCCCGCGAAGGAGCTGCGGCTGTTCGGCCTGCAGGAGTGGACGGTCGAGCGCTTCCGGAACAGACGTCGGCGGCTCTTCGAGCTGCAGTTCGAGGCGACCAGGCTGCGGCAGAGATCGGTGACGATCGCCTTGTTGGTGCTCGCCGCCGCCAACGGGGTGGTGTTCTGGACGCTCGGCTCCCGCGCAGCCTCCGGTGACCTCCCTCTGGGCAGTCTCGTCGTCTACGCCCAGGTCGCCGTCGGCGTCAGCGCCTTCGCGTTCGGGAGCTTCAACTGGGCGTTGGACGGCGCCTCGGCACCGGTGGCATCGGTGCTGCGGCTCCAGCCGGCGATGGCACCGGCGGGAGCGTTGTCCTCGGGTGACCGCACCGTCAGCGGTCCCGCCCCGCGGTCGGAGATCCGCGTCCGCGACCTCTACTTCACCTATCCACGCACGCAGCGGCCGATCTACGACGGCCTCGACCTGACCGTGCCGGCGGGTTCCTCCCTGGCGATCGTCGGGCAGAACGGCGCCGGCAAGACCACGCTGGCCAAGCTCCTGTGCCGGCTCTACGACCCGGACTCAGGAGCGATCGAGGTTGACGGCGTCGACCTCCGGGACCTCGACATCGACGCCTGGCGCGGACAGGTGACCGCCGTCTTCCAGGACTTCGTCCGCTTCGACCTGTCCCTGCGCGACAACGTCGCCCCCGGTGGCGCACCCGACAGCGATGTGCTGGCCGCCCTGCGCGACGCGGGAGCGGAGGACCTCGCCGACCTCGACACACCCCTCGCCAAGGGGTACGAAGGCGGCACTGACCTCTCGGGAGGTCAGTGGCAGCG
>JACCVZ010000146.1 GCA_013697905.1 Nocardioidaceae bacterium | reverse complement strand
TACTTCAACGACGGCGACATCGTCGACGGCACCATCGTCAAGGTCGACCGTGACGAGGTGCTTCTCGACATCGGTTACAAAACCGAAGGTGTGATCCCGTCCCGTGAGCTGTCGATCAAGCACGACGTCGACCCCGGTGATGTCGTAGCAGTCGGCGACAAGGTCGAGGCCCTGGTTCTCCAGAAGGAGGACAAGGAAGGTCGGTTGATCCTGTCGAAGAAGCGCGCCCAGTACGAGCGCGCCTGGGGCACGATCGAGCAGATCAAGGAAGAGGACGGCGTCGTCACCGGCTCCGTCATCGAGGTCGTCAAGGGTGGCCTCATCATCGACATCGGACTCCGCGGCTTCCTGCCCGCCTCGCTCGTCGAGATGCGTCGCGTCCGCGACCTGCAGCCCTACGTCGGCCAGGAGCTCGAGGCGAAGATCATCGAGCTCGACAAGAACCGCAACAACGTCGTGCTCTCGCGGCGTGCGTGGCTCGAACAGACTCAGTCGGAGGTCCGCCAGAACTTCCTGACCCAGCTGCAGAAGGGTCAGGTCCGCCCCGGTGTGGTGTCGTCGATCGTCAACTTCGGTGCGTTCGTCGACCTCGGTGGCGTCGACGGCCTGGTCCACGTTTCTGAACTGTCCTGGAAGCACATCGACCACCCGTCGGAAGTCGTCGAGGTCGGCCAGGAGGTCACCGTCGAGGTCCTCGACGTCGACATGGACCGCGAGCGAGTCTCCCTGTCGTTGAAGGCGACGCAGGAAGACCCGTGGCAACAGTTCGCTCGCACCCACCAGATGGGTCAGATCGTCCCGGGCAAGGTGACCAAGCTCGTGCCGTTTGGTGCGTTCGTGCGCGTCGACGAGGGCATCGAGGGTCTTGTACACATCTCCGAGCTGGCCGAGCGCCACGTCGAGATCCCCGAGCAGGTCGTACAGGTCGGCGACGACGTGATGGTCAAGATCATCGACATCGATCTCGAGCGGCGCCGCATCTCGCTTTCGCTCAAACAGGCGAACGAGGGGCTCGACCACACGTCCGACGACTTCGACCCGACGCTTTACGGGATGGCGGCGTCCTACGACCCCGAGGGCAACTACCTCTACCCCGAGGGTTTCGACGTCGCGACCGGCGAGTGGCTCGAGGGCTACGACGCCCAGAAGGCGGTCTGGGAGAAGCAGTATGCCGAGGCGCACACCCGCTGGGAGGCGCACAAGCAGCAGGTCCAGGACGCCAACAAGGCTGACGTCGAGGCAGGCGAGGCATCGCACTACTCGTCCGACGCCGGCGGCACCAGCACCGAGCCTTCGGCTGCGGAGGCTCCCACCGCCGCGCCCGAGTCGACCGACGGTTCACTGGCCTCGGACGAAGCTTTGCAGGCACTGCGTGAGAAGCTCACCGGCGGGCAGTGACCCTCGTCGTACGCTGACCGGATGTCATGCGTGCCGAGCCCGCTCAGGGGGAGGGCCTCGGCCGCAGCCAGCCTGGTGATCGTGCTACTGGCCGGCTGCACCCACTCCGACGAGGCACCGCCTGGGTCGGACAAGCCGACGCCGGCAGCGACCTCGTCGACCGTGGTGACACCGGAGCCGCCCAACTGGGTGGTCACAGTCGGTGACAGCTACATCTCCGGCGAGGGAGCACGCTGGGCGGGCAACACCAGTAGGCGGGCCGCTCCGGTCGATGCGCTCGGCCCGACGGCGTACGACGACCGACCCGGCGAGGAGAGTCAGCCAGGCTGTCACCGCGCACAGGAGTCGATTGCGACGCTGGACCTTCCGAACATCCGAGGCAAGAACCTCGCCTGTTCAGGGGCCACCACGCGGTCGTCCGGAGGTCCGGCCGGCCTGGGTTTCGAGCCCGGTCTCGACTTCTACCGCGATGGCGAGGGCAACCGCGGCCAGGCGTTGGCCCTGCAACGGTTCGCCCGCACCCACGATGTCAGTCACGTCATCGTCTCGATCGGCGGAAACGACTTCGGGTTCGGTCCCGTCGTGGCAGGGTGCGCGCTCGGGTTCCTCGGTCTGTTCGCGCCCCGGCAACCGTGCAGCGCCGATTCTGATGTCACCGCCCGATTCGGCGCGCAGCAGGCGCGGAAGGTCCGCGACAAGGTTCGCCGGGCGTTCGACCGGGTCACCACGGCGATGAGTCTGGCCGGGTACGCGGACGGCGACTACCGGCTGGTCGTGCTCAGCTACCCGTCCCCGCTGCCGGAGAGCACTAAGGTGCGCTATGCCCGGGACCAGGCCAGGTACGACGTGGGCGGTTGCCCGTTTTTCGACGTGGACCTCGACTGGGCCAACGATGTGGCGCTTGCCGCGATCAACACCAGCATCAACCGTGCTGCTCGGGCGGTGACCGGCCCCGACGTCGTACAACTCGACCTGGCTGGCGCCTTCAACGGACATCGGCTGTGTGAACGGGGGGTTGCTTCGTTTCCCGAAAGCGGGCTCGGGTCGTGGGAGTCCGCCGGTGCCGCCTCACGCCTCGAATGGGTGAACCGGACCTACTTCAGCCTGACTCCCTGGCAGGTGCAGGAGTCGCTGCACCCCAACTACTGGGGGATGCGTGCGGAGCAGAGCTGCGTCGAGTTGGTGATCGCCGCGCAGCCGGTGGCAGGTCGCGTCGGCTGTCGACCAGGAGCCGGCTTGACGACAGCCGGCACCCCCGCCATGCGCTTGACGCGCTGACGGGCATGCGGCTCACCGGTGCGGCTTCTCAACGTAGGGTGTGCTGGGCAGGTCGGGCGACGGGGACCAGTCACGGGGCAGACCAGACGCGGCGCGGAACCCATAGCCGTCGGCCTTGACCAATGCGGCCAGGCGGACCGCGAACCACACAGCGGTGGCCACCAGGGCCACGATGACGAGCACCATTGCGAGGGTTTCCATCTGTCCAGTATGCTCCGGGTCGCCGGCGCACAGTAGTGGCAGATACGTCGTAGTACCTCGATTTCCTGCCAGTTTCCTGGCATGATCAGCGCCATGCTGGAAAACGTCGCCGTCCTCGTCTATCCGGGGGTCGCTCCCTTCGAACTCGGGGTGCTGTGCGAGGCGTGGGGGATCGACCGCGCCGATCAGGGAGTGCCGAACTTCGACTTCGCCATCTGCGCGCCCGAACCGGGCGAGGTGGCTACCAGTCTGCCGGGCTTCGGACTGCAGGTGAGTGAGGGACTCGACCGGCTCGACCGGGCCGACCTGATCTGCCTGCCTGCGATGCCGCGCGATGCACCCGTTCCCCCCGAGGTCATCCGGGCACTGCGGGCGGCGTTCGACCGCGGGGCTCGACTGCTCTCGGTCTGCGTCGGAGCCTTCGTGCTGGGGGAGGCTGGGCTGCTCGACGGTCGAGCCTGCACGACCCACTGGCGTTACGTGGAGGAGCTCGAACAGCGGTTTCCGCTCGCTCGGGTCGACTGTGCGGTGCTGTACGTCGACGACGGGCAGATCGTCACGTCAGCCGGCTCCGCTGCGGGAGTGGACGCCTGCCTGCACCTCATCCGGCAGGAGTTCGGCGCCGGTGTTGCCGCCACCGTCGCCCGTCGAATGGTGGTGCCTCCGCACCGCGACGGTGGTCAGGCGCAGTTCATCGAGACACCGATGCCGGTAGCCACCGCGGAGACTCTTCAACCGCTGCTCGAGTGGATGGCCTCGCACGTGCACGAGGAGGTCGGGGTCGAGACGCTCGCCGCCCGGGCGCTGATGTCGCCACGCACCTTCGCCCGTCGGTTCAAGGCCGAAACGGGAACCACGCCGTACCACTGGATCACCAACCAGCGCGTCTTGTTGGCTGAGCGGCTGCTCGAGGAGTCGCAGGAGACTGTCGAGCGCATTGCCACCCGGGTCGGCTTCAGCAACGCCACGGCGCTGCGGCACCACTTCGGCCGGCTGAGGGGGACCACGCCCCAGCAGTACCGCCGAACGTTCTGCAGCCCCGTGTCGCGCGATCAGGTTACGCAGGCCGGCTGAAGAATACGTGAGGTGATCGCGACGTGGTCGTGACTACTCCAGAGTCAGCAACAGCTTGCGCAGCAAGGCGGCGAGCTGGGCGCGCTCCTTGGTGTCGAGAGCGTGCAGCAGCCGGTCCTCGTTGGCGAGATGCAGCGGATGCAGCTGGTCAACGAGAGTTCGCCCACGCTCTGTCAGCGCAATCACCCGACCCCGGCCATCGCTCGCACTCACCCTTCGCCCTACGAGGCCCAGACGCTGGAGCCGGTCGACGCGTTTGGTCACCGCGCCGGACGTCACCATCATGGTGGCCGACAGCTCCGTCGGAGCCAGCTCGTACGGGGCGCCCGACCTTCTGAGCGACGCAAGCACGTCGAAGTCGCCGTTGCCGAGTGCCGCCTCAGCGAAGACCTCCCGAAGCCTGGTGTCCAGCAAAGCCGCCACCCGATGGATCCGGCCGATGACCTCCATCGGTCCGACGTCGAGATCGGGACGCTCCACAGCCCATTGAGCAGCGATGTCGTCCACGGCGTCGGTGAAGATGGGATGAGTCATGGATTGAGTTTACCTTCCATGGAAGATATTATACCTTCCATGGAAGGTAATGTGCAGGTGAAGGTCCTGCTGATGACGACGGTGGCCCCCGTCGCGTGGGGATCCACCTACCTGGTCACGCAGTCGTGGCTGCCGCCCGATCGGCCGCTGTTCTCGGCGACCGTGCGAGCCCTGCCGATCGGCCTGCTCCTGCTCGCGGCGCGACGTGAGCTGCCGCGCGGCGACTGGTGGTGGAAGGCGGCTGTCCTCGGTGCTTGCAACATCAGCCTCTTCTTCGCCCTGCTGTTCCTCGCGCCTATCGGCTTCCCGGCGGTCTCGCCGCGACGATCACGGCGATCTCGCCTCTGCTCGTGATGGTGCTGGCCTGGGCGGCACTGGGGGTGCGTGCGCCGTTCGCGCGGGTCGCCGGTGGCGTCGTCGGCATCGTCGGGGTCGGGCTTCTTGTCCTGCGCAACCCCGGCAGCGTCGACCTGCTTGGCCTCGCCGGGGCGCTCGGGGCCGTGCTCGCCTCAGCGGTGGGGTTCGTCCTCGTCAAGCGGTGGCCACCGCCGACCGACCTGCTCACCGTCACGTCGTGGCAGCTGGTGGCGGGCGGGATCCTGCTCGTGCCGGTGGCCCTGGTCGTCGAAGGAGCCCCGCCAGCCCTGGACGCCAGCGCCGTCGGGGCGTACGGCTACCTCGGTGTCGTCGGGACCGGCCTTGCCTACGTGTGCTGGTTCGGCGGCCTCGGGCGGCTCCCCGCGGGATCGGTGTCCCTGATCGGTCTGGTCAACCCCGTCGTGGGCACCGCTCTTGGTGTGTGGTTCATGCAGGAGACTTTTGATGTCGCGCAGGCAGTCGGCATGGTGCTCGTGCTCGGCGGTGTCCTCGCCGGGCAGCCGATGCTCGCTCGACGCCTGGCCGGGCTCCGGAGACGGGCGCGCAGGGGCGAACCGCACCATCCGCTCGAGCGTCGCCACCGCGCTGGTCGCGTTCCTCCGCCGGCCGCATTTCCTGCAGTAGTGGAGCTTCCTGTGCCGGTCGAACCTGTCGAGACGCGTCGCGCCTGCGCGTGATCGGCTCACTCGACGAGTAGGGCGTACTGACCTCGTACAAGCTGCACACCAGCGTCGCGCCTCCGACCACTCCCACCAACTGGAGCCACATCGAGGACGGCAAGGTCACTCAGATTCGGGTGACCGTCGATACCGGCCCTTCCATGGTCCACCGGCCGACGACGCTGACGACGCGGCGTGACCGAGCATGCCGATGCCGGTGTGACAGGGTGGCCGACGTGCTGCGCGTGGGTCTCACCGGCGGGATCGCATCGGGCAAATCGACGGTCAGCGCCCTGCTGCGCGAGCGCGGGGCCGTGGTCATCGACGCCGATGTGCTGGCCCGTGAGGTCGTCGCGCCAGGTACGCCGGGCCTGAGCGAGGTGGTCGAGGCGTTCGGGCCCGGCGTGATGGCGGCTGACGGCACACTCGACCGCCCCGCGCTCGCCGCTCGCGTCTTCCGCGACGAGCGTGCCCGTCGACGGCTCGAGGCGATCATCCACCCACGCGTCCGCGCCCGGGCGGCCGATCTTGAGGCCGCCGCCCCCGAGGACGCCGTCGTGGTGCACGACATCCCGCTGCTCGTGGAGGCCGGACAGGCGGCGTCCTTCGACGTCGTCGTGGTGGTCGATGCGCCTCCCGAGCGGCAGCTGGCTCGGCTCGTCGCCGAGCGTCGGCTGTCGCCGGAGGAGGCCCGCTCGCGAATCGAGGCTCAAGTGGATCGGGACACCCGGTCGGCCGCGGCGACGTTCGTCGTTCCGAACAACGCAAGCCGAGCCGACCTGGCGGACGCCGTCGACGTGCTGTGGCAGCAGCTGCAACATCATCGACACCCGCCGGGCAGCTCGGCGGGTGTCGGTGGCGACACTGGCTGACCAGGTGGTTGTCATGCGGGACGCGGACACCCACCTAACCGCGCTGGCCAACCTCATAAGGCCGCCAGGTCAAGCCGCCAGGATCAGGCGGCCAG
>JACCVZ010000089.1 GCA_013697905.1 Nocardioidaceae bacterium | reverse complement strand
CCCGCCGTGGCCAGATCCAGGCCATGGAAGAGAGTCTGGGCGGAGCAAAGCTGGTGAAATCGCTGGTTCCGCTCTCAGAGATGTTTGGATACGTTGGTGATCTGCGGTCGAAGACCCAGGGTCGCGCGTCGTACTCCATGCAGTTCGACTCGTACGCCGAGGTTCCGAGGACCGTCGCCGACGAGATCATCCAGAAGGTCCGAGGCGAGTGACCCAGTAGGGTTGCTCGCGGCGTACACGTAACGAGTCAGTTCCTAACGAGGAGGAAGTCCAAGTGGCGAAGGCCAAATTCGAGCGGACCAAACCGCACGTGAACATCGGCACCATCGGCCATATCGACCATGGGAAGACCACCCTGACCGCGGCGATCTCGAAGGTGCTGCACGACAAGTATCCGACACTCAATCCTCAGTTCGCGTTCGACGACATCGACAAGGCGCCTGAGGAGAAGCAGCGCGGCATCACGATCTCGATCGCCCACATCGAGTACCAGACCGAGTCGCGTCACTACGCGCACGTCGACTGCCCCGGGCACGCCGACTACATCAAGAACATGATCACCGGTGCCGCCCAGATGGACGGCGCGATCCTCGTGGTCGCCGCCACCGATGGCCCGATGCCGCAGACCCGTGAGCACGTGCTGCTGGCGCGCCAGGTCGGCGTACCCGCCATCGTCGTGGCGCTCAACAAGTGCGACATGGTCGAGGACGAGGAGCTCATCGAGCTCGTCGACCTCGAGGTTCGCGAACTGCTGGGCGAGTACGACTTCCCCGGCGACGACGCGGCTGTGGTGCGCGTGGCTGCCTTCCCGGCGCTCAATGGCGACGAGAAGTGGGGCGAGTCGGTCATGGAGCTGATGACCGCCGTGGACGAGCACATCCCGCAGCCGGAGCGTGACAAGGAGAAGCCGTTCCTCATGCCCGTCGAGGACGTCTTCACGATCACCGGTCGTGGAACCGTCATCACCGGTCGCATCGAGCGCGGTGTCGTGAAGATCAACGAGACCGTCGACATCATCGGCATCCGCGAAGCCAAGCAGACCACCACGGTCACCGGCATCGAGATGTTCCGCAAGCTGCTCGACACCGGCGAGGCTGGGGAGAACGTCGGTCTGCTGCTCCGCGGCACCAAGCGCGAGGACGTCGAGCGCGGCATGGTCGTCATCAAGCCGGGGTCGACGACGCCGCACACCAACTTCGACGCGAACGTCTACATCTTGTCCAAAGAGGAGGGTGGCCGGCACACACCGTTCTTCAACAACTACCGTCCCCAGTTCTACTTCCGGACGACGGACGTGACGGGCGTGGTGACGCTTCCCGAAGGCACCGAAATGGTGATGCCGGGCGACAACACCGAGATGGCCGTCGAGCTGATCCAGCCGATCGCGATGGAAGACGGTCTTCGGTTCGCCATCCGCGAGGGTGGTCGTACGGTCGGCGCCGGTCGCGTCACGAAGATCAACAAGTAGCCAGCACCAGCTGAGCCCACGTGCACAGCATCTGACTGTCACCGAGAAGCCCCCCGCGTCAGCGGGGGGCTTCTGGCATGCCGCGATGCTGAGGTGTCGTGGCACGCCCGCCGCGTGGGGGCGATGATGGTTGGCATGCAGCACGGAGCATGGGGAGCAGCGGATGGCTGAACGGGTAGATGCGGTCGTGGTGGGTGCCGGACCTAACGGGCTCGCGGCCGCACTGGTCCTGGCCGAGTCCGGCCGCCAGGTGGTCGTGGTCGAGGCGGCACCGACCGTGGGCGGAGGATCGCGGACCGCGGAGCTGACGCTACCGGGGTTCCAGCACGACGTCTGCTCGGCTGTCCACCCGATGGCGGTGGCGTCGCCGTTCTTCCGGGCCTTCGATCTGTCGGCTCACGGAGTCGAGATGCTGCAGCCGGAGGCGGCGTACGCACATCCACTCGATGGCGCCCGCGCCGGCATCGCCTGGCGCGACCTGAACCGTACGGCGGCGGAGTTGGGCGAGGATGGTCAAGCGTGGCGGGGACTGCTGGGGCCATTGGCCCTGCATTGGGAACAGCTTGCGGACTTGCTGCTCTCTGACTTCCGCTCGATCCCGCGCAACCTTGTTACGCCACTGCGTCTGCTGCGACGGGTGGTCGAGCAAGGGAGCCCAGCCTGGAACCTGCGGTTCCGAAGCGACGTCGCGCCTGCGCTCCTGACCGGCGTCGCAGCCCACGCCATCGCTCCGGTGCCCGGCCTGGCACCTGCCGGCGCCGGCCTGTGGTTGGCCAGCCTCGGTCACGCTGTCGGCTGGCCGATTCCGCGCGGCGGCAGCCAGCGGATTGTGGACGCGGTGGCAAACCGGATCCGTCAGCGCGGCGGCGAGATCCGGACTGGGGAGCAAGTCACGGCATTGTCTCAGCTACCGAACGCAAACTGCGTGCTGCTTGACCTCACGCCCCGTGGCCTGCTCGGCATCGCAGGTGAACAGCTGCCGTCGGCGTACCGAGGCTGGCTCGAGCGGTTCAGGTACGGCAACGCGGTGTGCAAGGTGGACTTCGCCCTCAGTGACAGTGTCCCGTGGGCGGCTGAGGGCTGCAGAAGCGCCGGCACCGTGCACGTCGGCGGGAGTCGCGGCGACATCGCGGCCAGTGAGCAGCAGGTGCGTGACGGCCTGCATCCCGAGCGCCCGTATGTCCTCGTTTCCCAGCCCGGTGTCGTGGACGATACTCGCGCTCCGCGAGGGCAGCAGACGCTGTGGACATACGCGCATGTGCCACGCGGGTCAACGGTCGATATGGGAGATGCGGTCGCGGCGCAGCTCGAGCGCTTCGCACCGGGATTTCGAGACGTCGTGCTGCAGCGGTCGGTCGTGACGGCGGCGCAGCACGAGGCCTACAACGCGAACTACGTCGGCGGTGACATC